>DATMZR010000011.1 GCA_035573435.1 Solirubrobacterales bacterium | reverse complement strand
CGGGCCGTTCGACCCCGCCGGCTGCACGGGCCAGCGACCGCTCACGGAAGCCCAGCTCCACAGCGTGCCGAACCTCAGCGGCACGCCGTCAAAAGACGACTGAGCGGGTTCAGCTCCCCCTACAGGCCCCGCGACGGTGGGACTGGCGAGTTTGTGGCGCATAGCGCCATAAAGCCGCCAGCGACGGGAGTGGTGACTTGGGGATTGCCCCCTTATTGACTCGTTGGGTTTGCCCTCTATTGCCTGATTGGAGGACGTCGACCGCCCCCGCCGGGCCGCCGACGTGCCCAGGTACGCTGCCGCGATGCTCAGCGTGTACGCGTCGGCGGCAGCGATTCTGCTCGCCTCGCTGGTCGTCGGCCGGGCGCTGCTGCACCTGTTGGGACGCACCGAGGCGACCTGGCTGGCAGGCGCCGTGGGCTTCGCGGCGCTGACGATCGCCGCTCCGCTCCTGATCCGGCTTCCCGGCCGGGCAGTGACGGTGGCGGTCCTGATCGGGGTGGCGGTCGGGGCCTCGCTGTTCCAGCTCTGGCGCACGTGGGGAACCCGGCCCCGAACGGCTCCGGGCGCCCCTTTGGCGGTGATCCTCCTGGTCGCGGCGGCGGCCTCGCTGCCGTTCGTCGTCAACGAGCGCCAAGGCCCTCTGGGAGAGGGCATCTACACGAACGACCAGGCCGCCCAGCTGTACTGGA
Source organism: Solirubrobacterales bacterium (assembly GCA_035573435.1). Taxonomy (GTDB): domain Bacteria; phylum Actinomycetota; class Thermoleophilia; order Solirubrobacterales; family 70-9; genus AC-56. The sequence continues at coordinate 14,844 of DATMZR010000011.1, read as the reverse complement.
CCGACTGGCTGCAGAACGGGTTCGGCCCCGAGCCGAAGGCGGTCGGCTTCGGCTATCCCACCGGGCCCCAGGCGGTCGCCGCCGCCACCGCCGAGGCCACCAACGCCCAGCTGCTGGACGCCTTCAACGGCCTCTTGGTGGCAATCGCGGTGCTCACCGGGCTGACGGCCCTGGCCGCCCTGGAGCCATTGCCCCCGGGACGCCGGGTGGTGGCCGCCTCGCTGGCCGGCCTGCCCTACCTGGGCGCGTCCTTCCTCGCCCAGAGCGCCTTCAAGGAGACGGCGATGGCCCTGTTCTTGCTCGCGTTCGCGGTAACGCTGACCGAGCTGGGGCGCGAGCCGCCGCCGAGCGACCGTCAGCCTCACCCGCGCCGGGCGATGCTCGTGGCCTTGATCCTCCTCACCGTCGCGAGCGTCTTCGTCTACAGCCTCCCCGGCCTGATCTGGTTCGCGATCGCGGTCCCGGTCTGGCTCGCGCTCGCGCTTGCCACCGGGAGGCTGCGGATAGACGTCGCCAGGCTTCGCGACGAGGCCCGCGTGCACCGCCGGGCGATCGTGGTGGTGGGGGTGGCGGTGGTAGCCGTGGCGGCGCTCTCCATCGCGCAGCTCTCCGGATTCGTCGGCAAGGTCGGTTCGGTTCAGGAGTCCACCGGGCGGCTCAACTCGCCGGTCTTCCCGGGGGAGGCGCTGGGGATCTGGCCGGAAGGGGACTTCCAGGTTGTCCGGGGCGAGGTCGACGGGGCGTATCTCGCGGTGGCGCTGGGGCTGGTGGCGGTGGCGATCGGCGCCCTGGCGGCGGTGCGCCGCCGGGACTTCGGGCTGGTGGCCGTGGGGGCCGCGGCGGTGCTCGTGTACGCGGCCGCCCGGCTGTTCGCATCGATCTACGTGGAGGCCAAGGCGCTGGCGGTGATCGCGCCGCTGGTCGTGGTGGCGGCACTGGGGGCGTTGTTCGCCCCGCGGCTGCCGGGCATCGGCCTGACCGTTCCCCGCTACGCCCTCGGGGCGATCGTCGCCGTGGCGCTGGCGGGCTCGACCTTCCTGGCGCTTCGCGCCGCGCCGGTCGGCTTCGACCAGCGCGGCGACGAGTTGGAGGGCCTGGCCGCCCTGGTCCGCGGGCGATCGGTTGCGTTCCTGGGGGTGGACCGCTTCGCCGGCTACTGGCTCCGCGGCACGCTCATGCAGAGCCCGGGCGGCTACGTGCCCGCGGAGGTCAAGGCTCGCCCCGGGAAGGTCTGGCAGCAGGGATTGGCGATGGATTTCGACACGCTCGCGCCGAAGCGCCTCGACAACTTCGACTACGCGATCACCACCCGGGCCGCCTACCAGAGCACACCTCCGCCGAACTTCGAGCCGATCGTCAGGACCGCCTCCTACGTGCTCTGGCGGCGCTCCGGAGCGACGCCCCCGCTGCGGGTGATCGACAAGGACGGGACGCCGGGCCGCGTCCTCGATTGTGCGAGCGCGGAGGGTCGCCGGTTGGCGGTCCAGCCGGGCGTCGCGACCGTACGGCGGGAGCCGGTGACCGGAGATCCGGGCAAGTGGAGCCAGCGCAATACGTTCGATGCTCCGGGACACGGCACCCAGAGCCTCGAGCTCGCCCCCGGGCGCTGGCGCCTCTCGCTCCAGTACCACAGCCAGGTGCCGCTGACCGTCTCGGCTCGCGGGTCGGAGGTGGAGCTGCCCCCGTCGCTCGACGGTATGTACCTCACCCACAAGGGGGAGGGGGCGTTCTGGCCGGCGGGGCGGATCAGCGTCCGCGGCGGCGACCCGGTACGGGTTACGGTGGATGCGCCGCGACCCAGCGAGCTGCAGCGCGACCTGGGCGTCGAGCGGGGCGTCTGGCTGGGGACGCTGGCCGCTACTCAGCCGGGCCTGCAGCGGGTCCCGCTGCGCGATGCTTGCGGGCGTTATGTGGACCATTTCATAACGTTTCGGCAATGAATCGGCAATGGCAATGACGGAGACCGACGCGGAGGCAACGGAGCTCGAGGGCGGCGCGCCGCGCGGGGCCGGGCGGCGGCGCGCCCAACCCGCTCCCTTCGTGTTCGTCGGCGGCACCGGGCGAAGCGGCACCCACGTCCTGGCCAGGCTGCTGAGCCGGCACCCGCATTTCGCGCTGGTCCCGGTCGAGGTCCGCTTCCACGTGGAGGAGCGCGGCTTCCCGGGTCTTCTGGCGGGCCAGGTTTCCCGCGATGACTTCGTGCGCCGCCTGCGCGGCTTCTGGTGGAAGGGATTTCAGACCGGCCGCATGCGGGGGATGTTCCGGTTCGTGGATGAGGAGCGGTTCGACGCGGCGGTCGCCGCCTTCGAGACGACGTTCGACGACGACCCCGAGGCGGCCTGCCGCCGGCTGTTCTGCGACCTGCTCTGGTTCCGGGTCACCCACGCGAACGCCAAGGGCCTGATCGAGCAGAGCACGGATACGGTTGCCCAGGCGGCGACGCTGGCGCGCCTGTTCGAGGGGGCCAAGTTCATCCACGTGGTGCGCGACGGCCGCGACGCCTCCGCCTCGCGCGTTGCCCAGACGCGCGGCGTCATCTCGCCGCGGACCAGGCGCCAGGGCCTGGAGTGGTGGGAGGGGCGGATCCGGGGGGTCGACGCCGGGTCCCGCGCGGTCCCGCCCGATCGCCTGCTGACCGTGAGCCTGGACGAGCTTCTGCTGGGGCGGCCACGGGCGCTGCGCCCGCTGTGCCGGTTCACCGGCGTCTTCATCCGGAAGGAGATGCGCCGCTTCTTCCGCCGCCGGATGAGCGCCGAGCACGCCCATGCGGAGCGCTGGCGCGAGGGCCTCTCGGAGCGCCAGATCCGCGAGATCGAGCGCGCCTACGAGGAGACCCTTCAACGCCTGGAGGCCGACGGAATCGCCTGCGCGCCGCTCCTGCGCCGCACGCTCGAGCGCTCGCGTGCCGGCGCCGCGGACGGCCCGGAGCCGATGGCCTACGTGAGCGGCGACGGCCGCGAGATCGAGGTGGGGTGATGACCCCGGATCTCGTCTTCGTAGGCGGCACGGGAAGGAGCGGCACGCACGTGGTCGCCAGGCTCCTGGGCAGGCACTCGCGCTACGCGGCGATCCCGATCGAGTGCCGCTTCCATTGCAACCCCAGCGGGCTCGCGGACGTGGTCACCGGCAAGGCGACGCCGGCGGAGTTCCTCGACAAGCTACGGCGGTTCTGGTGGCACCGGGTGCGGCGTGGCGGGCGCGCCTGGGTGCGCCTGGCGCCCTTCGCCCGGCGGGGCGGGAAGGTCCGCGGGCTTCACAAGATCATTCCGCGAGATCGCTTCGAAGAAGCCCTCTCGCGGTTCGAGGAAAGCGCCCCAGGTGACGTCGTGCAAGCGAGCCGGACACTGTTCTTCGACCTCCTTGGGCCCCTCGCCACGGAGGCGGGTAAGCCGGCGCTCGTCGAGATGAGCTGCTTCACGATCGCCTCGGCGCCGGGCCTGGCCCGGATCTTCCCGGAGGCGCGCTTTGTGCACGCGGTGCGCGACGGGCGGGACTCGGGCTCCTCCAAAGCCTCCAAGCGCCAAAAATCGCACCACCCGACCAACGTCACCGACGGAATCGACTGGTGGCTGGAGCGGCTGCGGCTCGCCGAGGAGGGAGTGCGCGGGCTCGACGACGCCGCACGCGTGGCCCCGATCAGCCTGGACGAGCTGGTCTGGGGCGATCGCGAGCGCGCCTATGGCGACCTGCTGGGCTTCCTGGAGCTTGCCGACGAGCCCGCGATGCGGGAGTTCTTCGCCTCCGAGGTCAGCCCGGAGGCGGCGCATCGCGAGCGCTGGCGCGAGGGCCTCTCCGAGGCCGACCAGGAGGCGGTTCGCAGCCGCTACGAGACGGCGCTCGCCGAGCTCGAGGCCAAGGGGTATCAGTGCGCCCCGGTGCTCCGCCGCGCGTACGAGCAGGGAGCGGTGGCGGCATGACCGAGCCCGCGGCCGGAGCCTGGGAGACCGCCGCGTACCAGGTGCGGCCCGCCGAAGGCGACCTGGTGCTGATCGGCGGCACGGGACGGAGCGGAACCCACGTCCTCTCCAGGCTCCTGGGCAGGAACTCGCGCTACGCCGCGGTCCCGATCGAGGCGCGGTTCCACTGCCACAAACGCGGCATTCCCGACCTGCTCGCGGGCAAGGTGACGCTGGCGGAGTTCCTGGACAAGCTGCGCGACTTCTGGTGGCACCGCGTTCGGGTCGACGACCAGCCGCGGGGCCTCTACAACCTGCTGACGCGCCGCCGGTTCGACGCCGTGGTGGAGCGGTTCGAGGACGAGTACCAGGCCGACCCGGTGCCGGCATGCCGGCAGCTGTTCGTCGACCTGTTCTGGCCGCTGGCGGCGGAGCAGGACAAGCCGGGGCTGGTCGAGATGAGCTCGCACAACGTCAGGGAGGCGCGGACCCTCCAGCGGCTGTTCGGCGAGGCGCGCTTCGTCCACGCCGTGCGGGACGGGCGCGACGCCGCCTCTTCCGTGACCACCAAGACCTGGGGGCCCGGCACCGTCCTGAAGGGGATCGACTGGTGGGCTGACCGACTGCGCGCGATCGAGACGGGCCTGCGCGCCACCCACGACGGCGCCAACGCGCTGTCGAGCTCGGAGCTCTGTGTGGTGGTCCTCGACGACCTCGTCCTGGGGGATCGCGAGGGCACCTACGGGCGCCTGCTCGACTTCCTCGGGATCGACGACGAGCCCGGCATGCGGGAGTTCTTCGACCTTCAGATGCACCCGGACGCGGCGCATCTGGCGCGCTGGCGGGAGGGGCTGGGGCGCATCGGGCGCCGGCGCGTGCAGCGCAAGTACGAGAACACCCTGGAGGCGCTGGAGCGCGAGCAAAACCACGTTGCCCGCTCCCTGATCGACGCGTACAAGCGCCTTGGCTGAACGCATCCTGTTCGTGACCTCGAACGGGACCGGGCTGGGGCATCTGACCCGCTCGATGGCGATCGCCAAACGCCTGGACGGCGCGTTCGAGCCCCTTGTCCTCACCCTCTCGGCGGCCGCTCCGGTGGTTGACCGGCTCGGCTTCCCGGTCGAGTACGTGGCCTCCTACGCGACGCCCGGGGCGGGCAGCGATTGGCGCTGGTCTCGGCGCTTGCGGGGGCGCCTGCGGACGGCGATCGCTGAGGCCGCCCCGCGCCTGGTGGTGTTCGACGGCGCGCACCCCTACCAGGCCCTGATCGACGCGATCGCAGGCGCCCGCGGCACGCGGGCGGTCTGGTGCCGGCGACCGATGTGGCGGCCCGGCTCCAACCCCGGGGCGCTTGCGCGCTCGGAGTTCTTCGACGCCGTGCTCGAGCCGGGAGAGCTGGCCGAGCGCGAGGACCGCGGGCCGACGGTGGCGGTCCGGGAGCAGGCCCACCTGGTCGGGCCGATCGTCTTCTGCGAGCCGGAGGAGCTCGTGCCGCGAGCCGAAGCCGAGCGCGAGCTCGGGCTAGAGCCGGGCAAGGTGAATGTGCTGGTTCAGCTCGGCCAGGGTCCCGAGGTGGCCGGTGCGGTGACGCGGTGCCTGGACCACCTGGCGGGACGGGACGACGTCCAGGTGGCGGCGCTCTCATCCACGATCGCCAGGCTCCTGACGGTGCCGGAGGGGGTGGTCCACCTGAACGCCACTTACCCGATGAGCCGCTACTTCGCCGCCTTCGACCTCGCCGTGTCGGCCGCCGGCTACAACGCTTTCCACGAGCTCTGCCGCTTCGGGGTGCCCGCCCTGTACGTGCCGATGCCCCGGCAGACCGACGACCAGCCCGCGCGGGCCCGCTACGCGGCGGAGGCAGGCATCGGGCTCGGTGCGGACGGGCCCGACTCCGACCGGATCGAGACGCTGCTCGACGAGCTGCTCGATCCGGGGCGGCGGGCCTCCATGCACGAGCGCCTGGGTGAGCTGCGCTTCGAGGACGGGGCGGCCCAGGCAGCGCAATGGCTCGGCAAGCTGGCCGCGGCCCAGGCTCCGGCGGGGCGCCGCCGATCGGGATGGTGGCGGCGCTGGCTTCGCCGGCCCCTTTCCTCGGCGCGCCGGGCGGCGCCCTTCGCCGCCCGGCTGCCGCTGCACGCCGCCGCCTTCGTCAAGCAGACGATCGTGCGCCGGCCGCCGCGCACGGTCGTGCTGGCGCTCGGGGTCACCGAGGGCGCCCTCGAGCGCGAACTGGAGGGAGCCCTTGCCCGCACGCCCGACCCGCCGGGGCGCGTGTTGGTGATCACCGACTCGCTCGAGTTCGCCCCTCTGCTGCGAGCGGGGGTGGGGTTCGAGCACGTGCCGGGCCCAGGCGAGGCTCAGGCGCGGGTGGCCGGCGGCGACTACCATGAGTTCCTGAGCCGCAGGCTCGCTTTGATCCTGGCGGAACGCCCCCGGCCCCGGCGCGCGCTCGCGATCGGCGACAGGGGCGCCGATCTCCTGCCTGAGATCGCCTGACCACTAGGTACCCTGGGCTGAAAGTGGACGCATCGACATCTACGAAACCGGTCGATCGAGGGATTCCCGGCGCCGGAAACGGCGCGGGTGCGGGGCGTGGCGCGCTGCCCAATCTGATCGTGATCGGGGCCCAGAAGTGCGGCACCAGCGGCCTCCACTACCAGCTCAGCCTTCACCCCGAGATCTGGATGTCGAGGCCGAAGGAGCTCAACTTCTTCATCGAGGAGAGGAACTGGCCCCGGGGCGAGGACTGGTACCGGCGCTACTTCGACGCCGGCGCGAAGGTCCGCGGCGAGTCCTCGCCCAACTACACCGCCTACCCCCAGCACGAGGGCGTTCCCGGGCGCATGCGCTCCCTGGTCCCGGACGCGAAGCTCGTGTACGTGGTGCGGGACCCGCTGGAGCGGATCGCGGCGCACTGGGTTCACAACTACGCCAAGCGGCGCGAAAAGGGGGACCTCGCCGCCACCCTAACCCACGCCAACGCCTCCTATGTGGTGCGCAGCCAGTACCACATGCAGCTCGAACGGTTCCTCACCCAGTACCCGTTCGAGCAGATCCTGGTGCTCGAGCAGGAGGAGCTCCGCTCCGCGCCCCTCGAGACCCTCCGCAAGGTGTTCGAGTTCACCGGAGCCGACCCCGACTTCACGCACCCCCACTTCGGCGCGCAGCGGCACGAGACCTCGCGAAAGATCCGCGCCAGCCGGCTGGCGGTGCGGCTCGAGCGGCTGAGCGGCTCGCGCCCCGGCCGCCTGCTTCCCAAGAACGTCTGGCTGGCGATCGACGAGCGGGTCAGCCGCCGGCGCCCGATCGAGCGTCCGGACGTCCGCGCCGCCGTGGGCCCGGAGGTGCTGCGCGTCCTGCGTGAGGACGCCGAACGGCTGCGCGAGCTGACCGGCCGCCGGTTCGCGCACTGGTCGATCTGGGATGCCTGATGGCCGAGGGGGATAGGCGCAGGGCCCGCGGCTCGAAGTCCCCGCGCAGGGCCAGCAAGCACGAGCACAGCCACCCGGGGGGCACCGGCGCCGTCCTCGGCACCCAGTTGGCGCGCTATTCGAGCGCGCAGGGCCTGTCTCTCCTGATCACCAACGTTCTGCACTACGCCTCGATCCCGGTGGTGGCGTGGTTCCTGGGGGCGTCGTCGTTGGGCTCCTACGCCCTGCTCTTCTTCGTAACGTCCATCGTCACCCAGGTCATCCACCTGGCCTCCAAGCCGGGGACGATCATGCGCACCTTCGGGGTCACGGACGAGGACGACGTCGACGACGACGACGACGGGGAGGAGGAGGGGGTCTCGACGCGCCCGACCTACACGCTCGGCGTCGGGATCGTCTGGTGCACCTTCCTGGCGGCGGTCGCAATCGGGCTCGCGTTCGCCTTCCGCACGCAGATAGCCGACTTCCTCCTCCACGACCCCAACCAGGGGAACGCGGTGCTGTTCGCGACTATCACCGGGGCTGTCTGGGCGATCTTCAAGCTCGGGGAGATCGTCTACTGGTTCGAGAAGCGGCCCCTCGCCTACGCGCTGATCGACGCCTCTCGTCCCACCTTCAACCTGATCGCGATCATCGCCATCCTCGCCAGTGGCGCGGGCGTCGAGGGAGCGATCCTGGGCCAGGCCGTCGGAACCACCCTCGCCGCCGTGATCTGCATCGCGCTGCTGCGCGGCAGCTTTCAGCTCGGCTTCGACTTCGGCGAGCTCTGGGAGATCCTCAAGCGCGGCTCGATTCGAGTCCCGATCGCCTCCTCGATGTGGGTGATCCAGCAGGCCGACGTTTTCATTCTCTCTCGCTACGTGAGCCACAGCGAGCTCGGCATTTACACGTTCGCCTCGCGAACTGGGTTCATGGTCGCCTTCCTGCCGCAGGGGTTCAGGATGGCGCTTCGGCCGATCCGCAAGGGCGCGGCATTCCGGGCGTTCAGGCGGGAATACGGCGTTCCGGTGGCGCAGGGGCAGCTGCTCGCCTACTTCGTGCTCGTCACCCTCACCGCAGTTCTGGCGATGGTGCTCGGCGGCGAGATCCTGATCCAGATCGGCGGGCCGCGCTTCGAGTCAGCCGCCCCGATCGTGCCGCTCACCGCGGCGGCGATGTCTATGCCGGCGCTCTACCGGACCGTGAACACCATGGCGACCTACCCGAACAAGCGCCGCGTCTTCATCACCGCCACGGTCGGCGCCGCGCTCCTCTATGTGGGCCTGATGGTGCTGCTCCTGAGCCAGACCGGAATCGGCATCTACGCCGCCCCGATCTCGATGCTGCTCGCCTTCACCTTCCCGATCACCTTCATGTTCCTGCGCTCCCAGCTGGGCGACGATCCGGTCGAGTTTCCGTACCTGGCGATGTTCCAGGCGACGGTGGTCGCTGCGGGGCTGGCCGTGGCATACCACTTCGCCCACCCCGACAACAAGTGGGTGCAGCTCCCCCTGATCGCGCTGGTGATGGGGATCTGGATCGCCTCGCTATTCGTGTTGCGGATCATCCCCACGTATCACTGGCACCCGCTCCGGCACATCGCGGTATCGGCGATTCGGGGCTCGCCACTTCGCTTCGACGTGCCCAAGGGGCTCGCCTCGCTGGAGCCCGGCGACCGCGGTGCCCTGTGGACGGCCGTGAACGAGCGCCTGCCGGCCGAGGCGCTGGTCCCGTCGCTCGGCGAACAGTCCGATTCCGGGCCGGCCCAGGAGATCCTCGCTGCGGACGCCAACTCCGCGTCGGAGTCCGAGGGCGCTCGGCTCGTCCGCCTGCTTCGCCAGGCGGGCAGCCAAGGCGGGGTGCCGGTGGCGGATTCGAGCGAGCTCGACGCTGGGATCGCGCTGTTCCTGTTCTCTGACCGCCCGGTCTCGGTGAGGCTGGCGAAGATGCGTGAGCTGCTCTCGTCCGGCGGCAGCGCCCACGACCTGCGCACGCTCGAGGACCTGCGGGACGACCTCGCCCGGGCGCCGACGGAGGCCTGGGCGCCCATGTCGCGTGAGACGGAAGAACGCCGCAGCGGCGCCCCGCTTGCCGCTAAACGCGCTTGATCACGATCCGGTCCGGCTCGATCGTCACCTCGACCTGCCGGTGGCCGGCCCAGTGCTCCGAGTAGACCGGGTCGTCCTCGACCGCCGGATCGAGCCAGAGCCCGAAGCCGTCGTCCTTGCCGTGGTCGAAGGTCGCCTGTAGGGCCTCCCGGGGACGGGCGCCGCGGCCACCCCGGCGCCCGCGGCGCCTGCGCCGGCGCCTGCCGGCCTCAGCGCCGCCCTCCTCGGCTTCCGCCTTCTCCTCCGGCTCGCTCTCCTCGTCGTCGTCCTCGGAGGTCTCCTCCTCGAGCGCAGCCTGCGCGATCTCCGCCTCGATCTCGTCGCGCAGCTCGAGGTCGCCCGCCTCCTCGTCCTCGGGCGCGAGCTCGTGGCGGCGCCGGAACTCGCGCAGCTCGGACGCGGGGATGTCGAGCTGGTGGGCGATCCAGGCATCGGTGCGTCCCTGGCGGACCCAGGCGCGGATCTGGTTCAGCTGTGAGCGAAGCGGTTTTCGGGCCATCTCGGTGACGTTCCTTCGGGGCGGGTGATGCTAACGGACGGTTGGGCGACGCCCGTAACCGGCGCGTGCGTAGGTGTGAGCGGTTAGTCTGGACAATCGTGCTGGTCCTGACGCGCAAGACCAACCAGAGCATCATGATCGGGGACGCGGTCGAGGTTTCCGTGCTGGCGGTTTCGCGCGACAAGATCCGCCTCGGCATCACGGCGCCTCGCGACGTGCCGGTGTTCCGCAAGGAGGTCTATCTGTCGATCCAGGAGGAGCAGCTGGGCGCCGAGGAGGACGCGAAGGAGCAGGTCGAGCAGGCGCTCGACGATCTCTCCGGCGACTAGCGCCCGATCGCCAGGGCGGGCTCAGCCCGCAGACTGGAAATCGTGAAGCTCGTAGATGGTCTGCGTGGGCGTCGGCGCGTTTTCCCCGCCGACCTCGAGGATCGCGGGGCGCAGGCGCTCGTTCTGGAACCGCTCGAAGTGCTCGCGGGACTCCCACACGTCGAACACGATCATCTTCCCGGCGGTGAACCCCGCCGTATGCACGATCCCGCCGTCGGGCATGTCATCCCCCAGCTTCGCGTTCACCGCGTCGTAGAGCTCGGGGGTGACTCCTTCGACCTCGTTCAGTACCGCGACAGCCATGCCTAGCCCATCAGCAGGGCGAGCGTCTCGAACATCACCACGGTCACCGCGACGGCCGTGAGCGTGAGCGCAACGACGAGGACGCCGAAGGCGACCGTGCCGCGCTGCTCGGTCCGCTGCATGCGCCGCGCCCGGGAGCGGTTCGCCGCCCGCTGGCGAAGCTGACTGCGCCGGCGACGCTCGAGCGCAGCCTCCTGCTCGAAGGCTAGCTCGAACTGGTCTGAGGTCTGTCGCATCCTCATGGCGGTTCCCGGTGAAGCTCTGCTAGGTGCCAGTGTGCCGCGCGCCCCGGAAGGAAGGCGAAGGGGGGCGGCAGGCACGTTGAAGCTACCAGATGTTAGGCAACAGCGAACGTTTCTTTAGCGCTCAACAGGCGTCCCACAGGCCCCGCCCGGCCCGCCCGGCCTGTGCCTGGAGCCGGCTGAGCTGCGGCGCGTGTTCGGTGTTCGGCGCGATCTCCAGCGTTCGCGCGTAGCCCTGGCGAACGAGAGCCGCGTTGACGAAGCGGCCCTTGCCGGGCTGTCCGCGAGTCTCCGTGTATACATAGGCCAGCAGGCGGTCGTAGACGTCGCGACGCTCGGCGTCGAACACCAGGCGCACCGTGCGCCCCTCCACCAGCCGGTGGTTTGCGGCGCTCGCCTGGGGCCCGTAGCACTCGACCGGGGAGCCGGGCTTGACCGTCTCGGGCGTGTCGACGCCGATGTAGCGGACATCCTCCTCCGCGCCGTCGATCGTGACCTCGATCGTGTCGCCGTCGATCACCCGCACAACCCGGGCGCTGACGACATGTCCCAACCCCTCGTCGGCGCCGTCCGACCCGCAGCCGGTCACGGCCGCCAGGGCGACCAGGGCGATCGCGGCAGGCTTCCTCACCTACCGTGCAAGCCCCGGCGCGTCAGGCGCGCCCCTCCTAGGGGATGCGGCTGACGCTCGAGAGCATGATCTCCTTGATCTGCTCGATGATCTCGAGCGCGGCGCTCCACTCGCGCTGCCACACGTTGCGGCCGTAGATGACGCCCGAGCCGCCCGCCTCGAGCACGAACCGGGTCTGTTCCAAGAGCCTGTCGTCGTCGACCTTCGAGCCGCCGGAGAGCACCACCAGCGAGCGCCCTGCCGAGGCGACGCAGTGGCGGATCGCATCCTCCTGGGAGAAACCGCCCTCGCTGTACGGAGCGGGGGATTCCTTGTCCTTCTCGGGGTCGATCTTCGGCATGTTCAGCTTCACCACGTCGGCGCCCATCTCCATCGCCATCCGGGCGGCGTAGTCGATCGCGTAGAAGGAGTCGCGACCGCCCTTTTTGTCGATTGCGGAGCCGCGGGGGTAGGCCCAGATGATCAGCGGCATGCCGAAGCGGTCGCAGTCGCGGCGCACGCCGCCGAGCTGGACCAGGTCCTCGTCTTGGCGCGGCGAGCCGACGTAGAGCGTGTAGCCGACCGCGTCGGCGCCCAGCCGGACCGCGTCCTCGACCTGCGCGTTGCAGGTCGACAGCGCCTCGCCGGAGGGGGGTACCTCGGTTTTGCCGTTCAGCTTCAGGATCAGCGGCACCTGGCCGGCGAAGTCCGGGTAGTACTTGGTCGCGAGGCCGATCTGACAGGCGATCGCTGAGTAGCCCGCCTCCGCGGCGAGGCGGAACTGGTACTCGGGATCCTTCGACGCCGGGTTGGGGAAGAAGTCGCGCGGGCCGTGCTCGATGCCCTGGTCGATCGGCAGGAACAGCAGCGTTCCGTGGCCGGGGCCGAACTCGAACAGGAGGCGCCGCAGCCGGGTCCGCTTGCCAGGCGCCAGGGTCGCCAGCAGGGACTTCTGCTCGACCTGGGTCCCGACCTCCATGCTGCCCATAATAACCGCGCTCGCTCGTGCTCGAACACCGCTTCAACGGGCCGCCGTTCACGATCGGCGTCGAGGAGGAGCTGATGATCCTCGACGCGGAGACCCTCGATCTCGCGCAGGAGGTCGAGGCGATACTCGCCGCGGTGCCGCCGGAGCTGAAGGGGCAGGTGAAGCCCGAGCTGATGCAGTCGGTGCTCGAGATCGCCACCAAGCCGTGCCAGAGCGTCGCCGAGGCTGCCGCCGAGCTGACGGAGCTTCGTAGGGCCGTGGCCCGGATCGCCGAGGGGCGGGGGCTGTTGCTGGCGGCGTCCGGCACGCACCCGTCGGCGCTGTGGGAGAACCAGAAGATCGTTGACCGCCCCCGGTATCGCGAGCTCACGGAGGAGCTCCCCTACATCGCCCACCGCGAGCTGATCTTCGGCACGCACGTCCACGTGGCGATCGATGGCGCCGACCGAGCGATCTACGTGGCCGATGCGATCCGGCGCTACCTGCCGCTCCTGCTCGCCCTGTCGGCGAACTCGCCGTTCTGGCGTGGGCGGCGAACGGGGTTGATGTCGTCGCGCACGCCGGTGTTCCGGGCCTTTCCGCGGAACGGCATCCCGCCCCACTACGGGACCTGGGAAATCTACTCCCACCGGGTCGAGCAGATGATGCGGGGTGGGGCGATCGAGGACTACACGTACATGTGGTGGGACGTGCGGCCACACCCTAACCTCGGCACCGTGGAGACGCGGGTCTTCGACCAGCAGACGACCCTGGACCACACCGTGGCCCTCGCCGCCCTGACTCTCGCCCTCGCGCACCACATGAGCGGCTTCTTCGACGACGAGCGGCCCCTGGTCGAGTCCCCGACCGAGCTGATCGACGACAACAAGGTCCGCGCCGCGATCGGCGGGATGGACAGCCGGCTGGTCGACTTTTGGCGCGGAGAGCAGGTGCCCGCCGAGGAGATGGCCAAGGGCCTGCTGGAGGTGCTCGCCGACGATGCGGCCGAGCTCGGCTGCACGGCGGAGCTCGAGCTGGTGCAGGACCTGCTCGGGGGCAACTCCGGAGCCCACCGCCAGCTTCGGTTCTGGAAGCTCCGCGACGAGGAGCTGCCACTGCTGGTGAGCGAGATCGCCGCCGACACCCGCCCCTAGCCCCGGTAGCTATTCTCGCTGGCGATGGCTGAGACCGAGCTCAGCGTCGTCTGCAAGAACTGTGGGGCCGAGGTGAGCCCCTACGTCACCGAGTGCCCATATTGCGGCGCGCGGCTTCGCAAGCGGGCCCCGAAGCTGGAGCGCCACGGCGACGAGCTTCAGGCGCGGGAGACGCGTCGCACCCGCCGCCGCCGGCGCGCGGCCGAGCGCCGGGCTCGGGGGCCGCGGCTGGCCTTCCTCGCCGCCGAACGCCCCTATGTGACCCTGGCGGCGATCCTGGCCCCCGCGGCGCTGCTGGTCGTGCAGCGCGCCGCCGACCTCAGCCTCTCGAGCCTGGGGGCGATCCAGGAGAGCGTCGGCAGCACCGACTGGTGGCAGTACCTGGCGGCCCCGTACGTCTACGACGACGTCGGCTACCTGTTCGTCATTGCGCTGGCGATGGCGCTGTTCGTCCCCTACCTAGAGCGCCGTCTCGGCGCCGTGCCGACGCTGATCCTGCTGATCGCCTGCGGCGCACTGGGGGCCCTGGCGGCGCCGGGAATCGACGACGCCTTCGGCGACGGCTTCACACTGATGGCCGGCGGCAACGGGATCGCGCTGGGCGCCGTGGGCGCCTGGTGGGCGCTCCACTACGCCGCCGCCCGCGACGACCCGACCGAGGAGTACGACTGGATCCCGGTGGTCGTCGCAGCGGCCGTGGTCCTGCTCCTGCCCCTGGTGGAGGACCTGGCCAATCCGTGGGCCGGGCTCGTCGGCGGCCTGGTCGGGCTGGCGTGTGGGTTCTCGGCCACGCTCGGGCGCCGCTGAGCACTACTCGCGATGCCGAACAAGTTCACGGCCCTGACGCCCGAGCTGCACACCTACGTGGTCGAGCACGGCGCTCGCCAGGACGAGCTGCTGCGCCGGCTCGCCGCCGAGACGGCCGAGCTGGGCGGGATCGCGATCATGCAGATCGCCCCCGAGCAGGGGGCGCTGATGACCCTCTTGGTGCGGGCGATCGGCGCCCGCCGCGCGCTCGAGCTGGGCACCTTCACCGGCTACTCGGCGATCTGCATCGCGCGCGGCCTACCCAACGACGGCCTGCTGGTCAGTTGTGACGTGAACGAGGATTGGGCGGGCATCGCGCGCCGCTACTTCGAGCAGGCCGGGCTCGCGCAGCGGATTGACCTGCGGCTCGGCCCGGCGCTCGAGACGCTGCGCGCGATGCCCGCGGACGAGCCCTTCGACTTCGCGTTCATCGACGCCGACAAGGTCGGCTACCTGGACTACTACGAGGAGACGCTCCGCCTGCTTCGCCCCGGCGGCCTGGCGATGATCGACAAC
>DATMZR010000010.1 GCA_035573435.1 Solirubrobacterales bacterium | reverse complement strand
AATGCTCGTAGAGGTTGAGGGGGAACTGGATGCTCCCGCCCTGACGAGCTGGACGGAGTTACTCAACTTCGCAGTCACAGGAGGCGCGACCGGAGTCACTGTCGACCTTCGCGGCTGTCGGGTCATCGATATCGGTTGCCTATCCACACTGGTGGTGGCCTCCGGCAGGCTGAACGAACGCGGTGATCCGGGTATCAACCTGGTGATGACGCCCGGGTCGCCCATGGAACACCGGGTCGGGGCGTCGTCCGCCAAGGGGCTGCCCGGGTACTCCTCCGCTGGGGAGGCGCTGCGCTCACACCGCGAAACTGCGTAGACCCCCGAGACCCCCGAGCACACCGTGCGCTGACGACCACCTGCCCGCTTTCGGATGGGAACGTTGACCGCTCGATACTCCGGTGGTAGGTTCGCGAGGAAGCCTCGAGTGGGGGTGAGAGGAGTGAGCCGCAGAGGATGACCGCGCGAAGGCCCGTAAGGAGCGTCGGCGCTCTCGTCGCTGCCCTGATGGTTGGTGTCCTCTTCTCGGCAGGCGCACAAGCCTCCGCAGGGGACCTCGACCTGACGTTCTCCGGCGACGGCAAGCAGCGGACCGATTTTGGCTTCGGCCCCAGCGAGGCGGCGGCGACCGTGCTCCAGCCGGACGGGAAGATCATCGCGGTCGGCACCAGTCTGTCGTCGTTTCCCTATCGCTTCGCCCTCGCCCGCTACAACGCCGACGGCTCGCTCGACACCAGCTTCTCCGGCGACGGCAAGCAGACCACCGACTTCGGGCCCAACGGCGGCGCGACCGGGGTGGCGCTCCAGGCGGATGGCAAGATCGTCGTGGTTGGCGGCACGCTCGAGAGCGACTTCGCGGTCGCCCGCTACAACCCGAACGGCTCCCTCGACACGAGCTTCTCCGGCGACGGCAAGCAGACGACCGACTTCGGGGGTCGTGAGGGGGCGAGGGGGGTGGCGGTGCAGGCGGATGGCAAGATCGTCGTGGCCGGCACGAGCAGCATCGGCCCCGGCGGCGGCACCCACAATGGCAACTTCGCCCTCGCCCGCTACAACCCGAACGGCTCCCTCGACACGAGCTTCTCCGGCGACGGCGAGCAGACGACCATCTTCGACGGGGACGACCAAGCGAACGGGGTGGCTCTCCAGGCGGACGGAAAGATCGTTGCGGTCGGCTTCGGAGGCGCCTTTGGCGACTTCGTCCTCGCCCGGTACAACACGAACGGGTCGCTCGACACGAGCTTCTCCGGCGACGGCAAGCAGAAGACCGACTTCGCGAATGTCGACGGGGCGGGCGCGGTGGCGATCCAGGCCGACGGCAAGATCGTTGCGGTGGGTGGCACCGGCGACGACTTCGCCCTTGCCCGCTACAACCCGAACGGGACGCTCGACACAAGCTTCTCCAGCGATGGCTTGCAGACGACAGACTTTGGGGGCGGCGCCGCTGCGAACGGAGTGGCGCTCCAAACGGACGGCAAGATCGTCGCGGTCGGCGGTGCCGCCAACTTCGCCCTCGCCCGCTACAACACCGACGGCTCGCTCGACACGACGTTCTCCGGCGACGGTATGGAGACGACCGACTTCGCGGGCTCGGACACGGCCAGGGGGGTGGCGCTCCAAACGGACGGCAAGATCGTCGCGGTGGGCGCCCTCGACACGAGCTTCCTCGGCTTCGCCAAGATGGCCCTCGCCCGCTACGACGCCGACGGCTCGCTCGACACGAGCTTCTCTGGCGACGGCAAGCAGACGACCAGCTTCCCGGGCGTCGAGCACGCGACCGGAGTGGCGATTCAGGCGGACGGCAAGATCGTCACGGTCGGCTTCACCGAGCCGATCAATGGGAACCCGGAGCAGAACCGGTTCGCGCTCGCCCGCTTCAACCCCGACGGCTCCCCCGACACGAGCTTCTCCGGCGACGGCAAGCTAACGACCCCGTTCGGAGGCGGCGCCGGCGCGCACGGGGTGGCGATTCAGGCGGACGGCAAGATCGTCGCGGTCGGCGAGGGCTGGCTCGCCCGCTACAACGCAGACGGCTCTCTGGATACGAGCTTCTCTGGCGACGGCAAGCAGACGACCGGCTTCGGGGCCGCAGCCGGGGTGGCGCTCCAGGCCGACGGCAAGATTGTCGCGGTCGGCGAGGCTAGCGCGACCGGCGACTTCGCCCTCGCCCGCTACAACCCGAACGGCTCGCTCGACACCAGCTTCTCCGGCGACGGCAAGCAGACGACCGACTTCGGCGGCGACGACAGGGCAAGGGCGGTGGCGATCCGAGCCGACGGCAAGATCGTCGCGGTGGGCGAGGGCGCCGGCTTCACGCTCGCCCGCTACAACGCCGACGGCTCGCTCGACACCAGCTTCTCCGGCGACGGCAAGCAGACAGCCGGGGGCACGTTCGAGTCCGCAAGCGGGGTGGCGCTCCAGACGAGCGGCAAGATCGTCACGGTGGGGGCCGGGGCGGACGACTTCGCGCTCGCCCGATTCAACGCAAACGGCTCGCTCGACACGAGCTTCTCCGGCGATGGCAAGCAGACGACCGACTTCGGGGGCTTCGAATTCACGAGCGGGGTGGCGCTCCCAGGGAACGGCAAGATCGTCGCGGTGGGCGACAGCTGCAACGGCGCCTTCACCAACTGCGACTTCGCCCTCGCCCGCTACAACGCCGACGGCTCGCTCGACACGAGCTTCTCCGGGGACGGCGGGCAGAAGACCAACTTCGGGGGCGTCGACGTCGCAAACGGGGTGGCGCTCCAGCCGGACGGCAAGATCGTCGCCGTCGGGGACGGCCTCGGCACCGACGGGGCCACGGATTTCGCGCTCGCTCGTTATCTGGGAGGCTGAGCGGTCCGATGGGCGCTTCTAGGGCGGCCTCCGGCGTGGCATAAATATCGAGGACCGTCTCCGGCAGGTCAGGGTTGCGGCGGCGCCGCCAGCGTGGCGATCAGGGTTCGTCCCGCGCCGACTCGACGGGGCCAGCGGGCCGCCCGGCCGGTGTGCCGTTCTCGTCCGAGGCCGCCAAAAGGGGCGCCAGCACGTCCTCGCGGCTGTAGTGGCCGACGGCGTCGAACCAGCGCTTTGCGTGCAGGGAGACACGCAGGTCGCAGTCGGCGATCACGATTCCCTCTTCGCCGTAGAGCGGCCCCGCGATCACGCGGCCTTCGTCCGGCTCGATGATCGCGGCACCGCCGTTGCCGAAGATCTCCTTGCCCTCGGGCAGCGGGACCGGGAAATCGTCCGGGAAGGCGCTGGCAGGAATGAACTGCGGCACCGAAACGACGAACGCACCCGACTCGATCGCGATGTGACGCACGCTCGCTAGCCAGCCCTCGGAATCGTCGGCCGTGGGAGCCAGCCAGACCTGCGGCCCACCGCGATAGATGGCATAGCGGGCCAGCGGCATCATGTTCTCCCAGCAGATCAGGCCGCCGAGGCGCCCGATTGGCGTCTCGGCCACGGACAGGTCCTGCCCACCCCCGACTCCGTGGAAGAGCCGCTCGTGCATGGTCGGCATCAGCTTGCGATGCTTGGCGAGCAGGCCCTCGGGGCCGAACAGGAGCAAGCTGTTGTATAGCGACCCGGGGCGCTCGGACTCGCGCTCGTTGACCCCGATCGCGCAGTGCATCCCCAGCTCCCCGCATGCGGCCGCGATCCGCTCGGTATGCGGGCCGGGCACGTCCACCGAGTTGGCCCACAGGCGCTCCCAGAACGCATCCCACCCCTCAAACGACGCCGCATCTCGCCCCCAGCTGTTCGACGGGTACAGGGGTACGAAGGTCTCCGGGAAGACGGCCAGCTGGACTCCCCGGTCGGCGGCCTCGGCGAGCAGCCTGCAGGCCTTCTCGACCGTGTCTTCGGCCTCGAGGATCACGGGGGTGGCCTGGATTGCCGCGACGCGGACGGTGGGGAAGCCAGTCACAGGTTTGAGGATACGGCGCCGCTGGCCTACGAGACCACCGACCTCTCGCGTGTGAAGCGGGGACTTCCTCGTGGTGTACGAGGGGCTGGAATCCGCATTGCCAAGTGGAATTCGCCGTCGTGCGACCTTCTGTCCTGCGGCGGGCGGATTACCAGGGATTACGCACGATTACCGGCGATTCGGGCAGAAAGACGCTTTTCTGCCCAGATCGAGCCCGGGCGCTTTGAAGCCGCTGCTAGAACAGCCCGCGCTCGGAACCCAGCTGCGCCTCGCGTCGATCTATCAGGGGCCGCGAACCGCGGATAACCCGCCGTGCTCGCGCCGACCGGGCTACGACCAGAACTCGTCCCAGGCGTAGAGATCGTGAAAGTGCTCCCGACCCTCGGTAATCCGGCCGTCCTTGAGTTGGAAGACGATGCAGTCGCCAACATCCAGGCGCTTGCCGTCTCGCTCCGCGGTGCTGCGCTGGATACCGACCACGCGGTCGTCATCATCTGCAAGCAAGCGCTCCAGTTCGGCCCGGAAGGTGCCCCCCGTCTCCTGCCCCAGCTGGCCGAAGTAGGCGAGAATCGCGTCGCGGCCCTGGTAGTCGGTGGCCATCGAGCTCCGCCCCGGCAGGTGCCACACAGCGTTCTCGTCGAAGAGCTCGGTGAGCGTCTCCAAGTCGCCCCTGTTGAAGGCCTCGTAACCGCGTCGCATGATCGCCACGTTTTCGTCTGCGCCCATCTTCTCCTCCTGTTCGCCGGCTCGTCAGCCTGCGAACCTAACAGGCCGGGACTGCCGCGATCGCCCCTGGCGTCCCTGGGAGCCCGCGCCTGGCCTACCCCGCAGCCTGGGAGAGGGGGCCGCCTCCCAGGTTTGAGGTCCGCTAGGTAGTCCGCTGGCGTTTCCGTCGGGCCGAACCGCGCCCGTTTCGGCACAAGAGGTCGGCAAGGAGATCGCAGAGCGCGCCGAGCGCAAGGGCGAGGAAGACGCCCAACTTCGACTCCTCGACCTTCGAGGCGTGGTTCACCGCCTACACCGCCCACAACCGGAAGGCGATGGCCCTCGCGGAGCATCGCTTCCGTCCCGGGTTTCGCGTCGCGTTCGACGCCTGGCGCGCCACGAAGCCCGAGACGAATCCCAACGCGCCGCGGGGTCCGACCTACATGCCGCAGTATCGACAGCCTGGACTGGCGAAGGCGAAGGCGCTTGACCAGCAGGCGGAGGAGGCCTTTGCCGCAGGCGAGACCGCAGGCGAGAACTCCGATAAGTATGTCCGTTCCACCGTCTTCCTCGCGAGCATCCTCTTTCTCGTCGGTATCAGCACGCGCTTCCCCCTACGCGGCGGGCGGTACGCGCTCGTTGCGCTTGGCGCGGTGTTGCTGGTGGTCACCATCGTGCAGCTCACCCAGCTGCCGGGCCCGCCCACCTGAGTCTCACCCTGCTGAGTCGCTGTCCATGCCCGTAGCCGGGCCGGCTTCAGTCGCAGGCTGAGCTGGTGGCGCTCTGAAGGTCCTGCGAAGCCGTCACGGTGCTGTTGATCTTCGGCACGAGCACGGCCAGCTCCTGGGCCGTCGGGGGCGAGGGCACCTTCTGGATCGCGGTGGAGAGGCTCGAGACGGATGACTGAAGCGCGCTGGTCTCGCTCGGGAAGTCCGCCTTCGCCGAGCTCACGACCGCATCCGCGTTGGACTTCACGGCCTGGACGTCCGTCTGCAGGGTGGAGAGGGCGCCGCTCTCAAGCTGGACGTTCTTGAGGGTGTCGACCGACGACTGGAGAGCGCTCACGTTCGAGCAGTAGGCGGGCTTGTCGCTATCGCCGCAGCCGGCAGCTACCAACGCCACGGCCGCCAGCGCCACCGGAACGATGACCGTCATAGGAAGCCGCGCCCTCATCGCGGGAGAGAATACCGCCGGAGCACGGGCAGGCCCCGGGTGTCTCGTCGACTTACCCAGCCGGCGTCTCGGGCGGATCGTCCTTGTGGTGACGGTCGTGGACGTGTTCGACCTTGTCGTGGATGGTCGCCTTGTACTCCTCGCGCATCTTCACGAACCCGACACCGAGTTGGCGCGCTAGTTCGACCAAAATCCCGATGCCAGTCAGGATGTAGAGAGCGGTGAAGATCTTCAGCACGCCACGGGTGAGCACGAGATCGGGGTCAGCGATGCTCGACGTGGTCAGCGTGCAGACGGCCAAATAGAACCCGTCGACGATATTCCAGCCCTCACCGAGCGTGTAGACCACCGTCCCTGTGAGCGGGCGATCGCGGCGCTGACGATCGCGACGAAGGTCTCTTCCTTAGCGGCGCGCCTGACCGCACCTGCGAAGCGAAAGAGCATGCGAGCAAGGGAGGCCACGGCGCAAGCCTCTCACAGTCGCGGACGGGAAGGATCGGGCCGGAGTAGGATCGGGTCGGTCGGGAAGAGAGTCGCTGGGCCCCATGAAAGGAATCTAGAAATGGCCGACAGACCCGTATTTCTCTACGCCGCCGTCTACGACGAGATCGCCGATGCCGAGGCCGACTATGAGGCCGTGTTCGACCTCC
>DATMZR010000009.1 GCA_035573435.1 Solirubrobacterales bacterium | reverse complement strand
GGACCGGTCGAACCAGAGGCCTTCCAGAGTCTCCTCTCCGAGCATGGCCCGGACAGAGTGGACGCCCGGCCAATCCTGCGGCCTTCGGACGAGCCCTTCCTTGCACCCTTGGGAGAGGACGTACTTCAGGCGCTGGACCTGGGCTCGGTCTTCATCGGTCACCAGGATCGAGTCGTATCGCCGCGACCAGAATCTCTCGCGCCAGTTGGCGAGGCGACCGGCCTCGCGGGCGAGATTGGAGTTCAGGTAGCCCATGAACCGGGCGAGCTGCTGGGCGTCATCGACGGAGAGAAGCAGATGGAAGTGATTGGAAAGAAAGGCGAAGGCGCAGACTCGGACGGAGTAGAGACGCTGCGCACGAGCCAGAATGCCGATGATGAGGGAATTGAGCTCGGACGATGGGCGGAGAAGGAAGCGTCCGTGGAGGGTCCGGCAGGTGACCTCCACGAGCGCACCGCCCTCGGGAATGAAGCGCAGTCGTCTCACTCCTGGTATAGACGGAAAACGGGGTCTGAAATCTAGCAATTCCGAGAAAGAATCTCGTCCGACCTCTTGAGGGGTCACCTAAGGCGAAACGGCTGGCACCTAGAAAGGCACCTAGAAAGCCGAAACGGCTGGCACCTAGAAAGGGGCACCTAGAAAGGGGGCTCCTCGAAGGCGAGCTCCGGCACCTTGTTTATTGAGGAGCTGCTGCAAGTGCACAGCCTCGTTTCGTGAACCGTCCTTCAAAAGGAGAGCCGCATGAAACTCAGGTCCACCGTCTTGGTGTTCGCCTCATTGTTGATGATTGGCCACCTCGCGAGCCCTGGCCAGGCCTCCCCGCCGGCAGACCCTGCGAGCGCAGACGTGGCGGCGATCTTCTCCGCCTCGGCGTCTCTGGGTTGCGCGGACGTGAAGCTTCCCTCGTTCGAGCCCGCTCCCACCGCTCAGGCCGCCTTCCTCTGCGGAAGCTGCAGCGATCCGATCTGTCAGGGAAAGCAACGCGGCGGGTTCTGCAAGTTCCAGGACGGCATGACCTATACGTGCCAGCCCGCGCTCTTCGTCTGCTCCGCCAAGGACTGCCAGTGCTGGACCGGGCCGCTTCCGTGACCCTCTGACTCACGCATGGCCGTGGACGTGCTCTGAAGTCTGCTTTTCAGGGCACGTCCTCACGCCGATCGGCGGACGCACGACCCGCGGCGCTTCACGCGCCACCGGCCTCCCGGCTTGCGACGCGGCTCACCCTTCGTGCATCACAACCGGCACCCGATGAGACGCCAACGGACATTCACCGATCATTTCTGGGGCTTGATGCAACACAAACGAGCCGCCTCGACACGTTGACTGGCGGTTCTGCGTCACTACGCAGCGCACGGCAGCCATCTCCGCCGCTTCACGCATCACGACGGAGCTCTCAGCCATCACTCAGACCTCGGGATTCATCGCTCATACCGAGCGATGCATGATTCCGACCTCGGGGTGAATGCTGCATACCGAGGTCGTCGCGTTGGCGACCACGGTCGCTGTGATGCATACCTCGGTTGCAGCGTTGCCGACCACGGTCTGAGTGATGCGTACCGAGGTCGCCGTGATGCCGACCCCGGTCGCAACAGTCCAGACCCCGGTCGTCGTGATGCACCCAGCGGCGGCTGTGAGTCAAATCTCGGTCGCGGTGATGCAAAGCCAGGTCACAGGGATGGCGCACTGGGTCGCGGCGACGTCCATCCTGGTCGCTGTGATGCCACCCGTGGGCCGAATGTCGCCTGCCGAGAGGCGAAAGGCGCGTGTCGAAGACGGACCGTCGTCGAAATCGGTCGGGGTCGCTCCCGGCGGCTCGCGCACCTTCAGCCCCTCGGGCCGCGGCTACCAGGCCCCGCTGGTGGGGAAGCGATTGTTGTACTCCGCAGACTGGACGAAGGCGGCCGTGGCTCCGACGTAGTCTCCGGACTGGTTCAGATTGTCCTCCCACGAGGTGGAATCGGGCTCGCGTCCGTAGAAGCCGCGGTAGAGCTGCCGTGCGAACGCATGATTGTACGAGGCCGTTCCCGCGCCGCCGGCAGACGCCCAGATGTCGGGGTTTCGGATCCGTGTCTCGTCGGAGCTGACGAATTCCCGAGCGACCAAGGCCTGCATCGAGGCCATGCACGCGTCGTCGTAGTTGCACTGGTCGACAAAGCCCTGCCAGAAAGCCAGACCGCCGGCATCCGCCTCGCGGAGCACGAAGTCACGGTACAGTTGCTTGACAAAGAACTGGCTGTCATCCGTGCACTTGGGCCCAGCGGGCCGGTCCGGCGCATAGGTGTAGACCACGCAGGGATAACCGAGCCTGCTCCACGCTCGGACGTATCTCGCCCGTCCGTACTCGCCTTCGTAGGTGCACTCCGGGTTGGAATCGTGCCAAAAGTTGTAATCCATGTCGATCTCGACCAGGTGCGGATCGAAGATGGCAGTCGTCACGCCCCGCGTGTACCACACGGCCTCGTCGTCCCAGCCGAACTCATGGGTCTGTCCGCGCGGCTTCCCGTTGTTGGTTTCCCGTGTCTGGGTGAACGGCGAGTGCGCTCCACCCCAGTCCCCGCTTCGGCGCCACCCCGTGGGCGCAGCGTAGTCGATGTTGCGCAGGGCGTAGATGAGGGCGTCATCCGCCTGGAACCAGAAGCGGTTGTAGGTATCGCCGCCGCAGCTCGACGTGTTGACCGCCATCTCGTAGATCTGGCTCACGTGGTCGAGCATCTTCTCCCACTGGTAGCCCTCACGCGGTAGGTACTGGCCGGTCCACACCTGTTGCGGGAAACACCCGTAGCTGTAGCAACCGCAGCCGCCGCAGGGGTCCTCGGGGTCATAGGTTCCACACCCGCCGCCGAAATCACCGTTGCTGGCCACGCACTCGTAGGTGTATTCCGGCGTCGGTTGATACAGCCAGGTCCCCCAGAAATTGTCGGTGATGGTCAGGAACACGCCTTTTTGATTGGTCCCCATGCTGTTCCACACCGAGCAGCGGTTGTTGTCGCCGCCCTTTCGCCGCGCCAAACTGTCCAACAGGCGGTCTCGGTTCTGCCGCAACCCAAGCCCGCCGGGTGGACTGGGAGCGGCGGCCGCAGACGGTGCTGCGGCGAGGATCGCGATCAGGCCCGCGATCGGCACTGTGAGGGCTCGCACGCTCATTTCGGTGCCTCCTTTTTTTCGTTCACGTTCCGGCCGTGCTGAGTCTCGGCTCTTCGGCGCCGGTCGTCAACAGGCGACGGGTCGGTGTCCCAGCTATAGCCTTGACGGCTATATCCACTGCGGCTATAGTCGAAACATGAACGATCGCGAGCCCGTCGATCAACTCCTGCCTCTGCCCCAGGCGACGTTTCACATCCTCCTCGCCCTCCTCGACGAGGAGCGCCACGGTTACGCCATCATCCAGGACGTCGAGGCGCGAACCCACGGCGAGCTGCGGTTGAGCGCGGGCACTCTCTACCGCTCGATCGCGCGGATGGTCGAGCAGGGGCTGATCGAGGAGGTCACGAAGCGGCCCGCGGTGGCGGACGATCCGCGGCGGCGCTACTACCGTTTGACGGGTTTCGGCACCCGGGTCGCGCGGGCCGAGATGCGGCGGCTTTCCGACCTCGTGCGGCAGGCTCGCGCGCGCGGGCTCGAGCCCGAGACGGCGGCGTGATGCGCTTCTACCGCGCGCTCCTCCTCCTCTATCCCGCGTCCTTCCGGGCCGAGTATCGCGAGGACCTCTGCCTCGCCTTCGCCGAGAGAGCGGGCGAGCATTCGGGTCCCTTCGCCCGCTTGATGGTCTTTCTTTCGGCGCTCGCGGACGTGATCCCGAACGCGATCGCGGCGCATTGGGACGTCCTGCGGCAGGACGTCGTCCACTCCGCGCGGTCGCTGTGGCGCACTCCCGGATTCGCGATCACCGCGGTGCTCGTCGTGGCGCTCGGCGTGGGAGCGAACACCGCCGTGTTCTCGCTCGCGGATTTCGTCTTCCTCCGGCCGCTGCCGTACGCCCAGGCCGACCGCCTCGTGAAGCTCTGGCAGGGCGAGGAGGGGAGCGGCGGCACGAACGAGGTGTCGCCCGCGAACTATCGCGACTGGAAGGCGATGACGACAGCGTTTTCCAGGATGGGCGCGTACTGGCGTCGAGCCGAGAACCTCGTGAGCACCGCCGAGCCGCGGCGGCTCGAATCGGTGCGTGCGACGGCCGAGCTGTTGCCGCTCCTGGGCGTCCCGCCGCTTCTCGGCCGCGTCTTCACGGCGGACGAGGTCGAGACGGGGCATTTCATCGTGCTGAGCTACGCGCTCTGGAAGTCGCAGTTCGGCGGCGATCCGGGGGTGATCGGCACGTCCGTCCGGCTCGATGGCGAGCCGCACGTGGTCCTCGGCGTGATGCCGGCCTCGTTCCAGTTTCCCTCGCGCTCGGTCGAGGCCTGGACGTCGCTCGCCCTCCACGAAGACGCCTTCCAAGATCGCACCGACACCTTTCTCGAGGTCGTCGGGCGCCTGCGGCCGGGCGTCTCCGTCGAGCAGGCGCGCCGGGAGCTGGCGGTCGTGAGCAATCGGCTCGAGCGGCGGTATCCCAAGGAGAACGAGAACGTCCTCGCCGTGGTCCTCGGTCTGCGCGACGAGCTTTCGGAGCGCTCGCGCCTGCTCGTCCTGGCGCTCTGCGGCGCGACGCTGTGCATCCTGCTCCTGGCGTGCGCGAACCTGGCGAGCCTGTTCCTCGCGCGCGGCACCTATCGGGCGCGCGAGCTGGCCGTGCGCTCGGCCCTCGGCGCCGGGCGCGAGCGGCTGGTGCGCCAGCTCGTCACGGAGAGCCTGGGGATCGCGTTCGTCGGCGGGATCTTGGGGGTCGCGGCGGCCTGGGCGGGCGAGGCCCTGCTCGCGCGGCTCGTTCCCAGCACGCTGCCGATCGCGGAGCACCCGTCGCTCGATCTTCGCGTTCTCCTGCTCGCCGCGGCGTTCGTCCTCTTCACCGGCTTCGCGTTCGGGCTCGCGCCCGCCTTGCGCGCCGGGCGGTTCGGCGCGACCGACGCGCTGCACTCGGGCACGCGATCGTCCGGAGGACACACCCAGCGGCTCCGCTCCGCTCTCGTCATCGTCGAGGTCGCGGCGTCGGTCGTGCTGCTCGTCATGTCGGGGCTCCTGATCCGCGCGGTCTGGCGCATCCACGAGACCGATCCGGGGTTCGCCGCCGAGAACGTGTTGACGCTCCAGACGGCGCTGCCGCAGCCCAAGTACGAAAAGACCGCTC
>DATMZR010000008.1 GCA_035573435.1 Solirubrobacterales bacterium | reverse complement strand
GTGCGAGGTGGCCGGCAAGATCCTCGAGGCGGCGAACATCTACGCACTGCGCGAGAAGGCGCAGCGCCAGCTCGAGGTGATCGCCCCCGCCCGCTCGCTGCCGCTCTGTTACTTCCGCGCCCCCCGGTTCGACTATTCGCTGCCCGTTCACGAAGAGGGCTCCCATCTCGTCTGTCCGGTCCTGACCGGGCCCAGGCTGAAGGCCGAGAGCCTCGCGGAGCTTCGCGGGCCCGTCTTCCGCCACCTGCAGACGGCCGGCTACCTGATGCCGGACGAGGAGCCCGATGTGCTCGTGCTGCGCCCCTCAGACCTGCGCCTGGTACCGCCGGCCGCGGTGATCCGCTGCCTCGACGACGCGGAGCTGTGGATCCCGACCGTTGAGGGCACCTCGCCCGCGGGCCCGGTGGTGGGGTTGCTCTCCCAGCCGGCGGAGCTTCGCACCGAGACGCGCCGCGTCCCCGGCGTGGCCGCGGACACGCCGCCGCCATCAGGGGCGGACGTGACGGCGCTTCTGCGCTCCATCGGACACGAGATGACTGTCCGAGGGCGCATCGTGGACCCGTGGACGCTCTATGCCACCGAGGTCGGCCCGGAGATCTGGGCCCGCACCGAGGAGCTGACCAGCGCCACCAGCCACACCCTGACCGCACATCTGGAGGGCGGGCCGCCCCTGGGGGTCCCCGTTCGCCACACCGCAGCCGGCGAGTCGGTCGGTGCCCTTCGCGACGAGCGGATCTCGGTCTTCCTCGCCGGCGACCACGACGCCCTGGCGAACGTGATCGGGCGCTACCTCGTCGCCGGCGGCTTCCTGCGCGACCCGGGCGACCTCCGCCCGGAGCTGATCAGGGAGACACCGCCCGAGCGGCTCGACCCCGATGCGATCTGGACCGGGGCGGCGCGCGACCTTGAAGCCGGGCAGAGCATGGAGCTTTCAGTCGAGGAATCAACACACGAAGACCTGGAGGTCGAAACGACATGACCGTCGCCTTGATCGTTGCCGGATCGGTGATCGCAGGCCTGCTGCTGATCGCCTTCATAGTGTGGGCCAACCAGTACACGAAGGCCGGCCCCAATGAGGTGCTGATCATCTCCGGCCGCCGTGCGCGAAAGGGGCGGGACGGCAGGTCCGTCGGCTACCGCATCGTACGAGGTGGGGGTACCTACGTCAGGCCGTTTCGCGAGAAGGTGCAGAGGCTCTCGCTGGAGCTCATGCAGTTCGATGTGCGCACCGGAGAGACCTACTCGATGCACGGCGTCCCGCTCCAGGTCGACGGCGTGTGCATGGTCAAGGTGGATCCCTCCGACGAGGGCATCCAGCTCGCCGCGGAGGAGTTCCTGTCTCGTGGCCGCGACGACATCGCGCGAACCGCTCAGCAGGCCGTCGAGGGCCATCTGCGGGCGGCGGTCGGCGCGCTGTCGATCGAGGACGTCTACCGGGACCGCGCCGCAGCGGTGGCTAAGACCAAGGAGCTGGCAAACCCGGACCTCGAGAAGATGGGACTCGACATCGTCTCGCTGACGATCCGCCAGATCGCCGACAAGCAGGGCTACCTGGAAGCTCTCGGCCGTCCGCGCACCGCGGAGGTGAAGCGCGACGCCGTGCGCGGCGAGGCGGAGGCGGAGCGCGAGGCGAAGGCCGCCCGCTTCTCGGCCGACACCTCGATCGAAGAGTCGCGCCGCGACTACGAGCTCCAGAAGGCCTCCTACAAGCGCGAGGGCCAGGCGGCCAGCGCCGAGGCCGACCTCGCCTACGACCTGCAGCGGGCGATCACGCAGCAGCAGGTCCGGGCCCAGGAGCTCCAGGTCGAGATCATCGAGCGCCAAAAAGCGATCGAGCTGATGGAGGCCGAGGTCGCTCGGCGGGTCAACGAGCTCGAGGCCGAGGTGATCGAACCGGCGAAGTCCGAGGCGCGCAAGATCGAGGCGCTGGCCGAGGCGCGCAAGGAGGAGCTCGCCGCCCAGGGTGCCGGTGAGGCCGATGCCGTGCGCCTGCGCGGAATGGCCGAGGCCGAGGCGATGCTGGCCAAGGCGGACGCCTGGGGCAAGTACTCGGACGCGGCGATCGCCGACCGCCTGCTGTCCATCCTGCCCGAGCTCGCCGCCGCGGTCTCGGAGCCGCTCTCCAAGACGGAGAAGATCGTGATGATCGGCGGCAACGGGGACGGGGACGGGATCGGCGCGCACCGGGTGACCAAGGACGTGATGAGGATCGTCGCCGAGCTCCCGGAGGTGCTCGAGTCGCTGACCGGCAAGCGGCTCGACGAGCTGGTCAAGGCGCTGCCCAAGGCCGGCGGCGCAGGCGAGGACTCCTAGTGCGCGCCTGCCCGCCCACCGCGACGAGAGGAGCCAACCCGTGAGCACCACAGCGATCCCCCACACCCCGCTGACCGTCCAGCGCTTCGCCGACACGGCCGAGCCCGAGGCACGACACGTGTTCGAGATGGCGGGCAAGCACGGGGTGCGGATGGTGGACTTCAAGTTCACCGACCTCCCAGGCACCTGGCAGCACGTCTCGCTGTCGATCCACGGGCTCGAGCCGGAGGCGTTCGAGGAGGGCCTCGGCTTCGACGGCTCCTCGATCCGGGGCTTCCAGGAGATCTCGGAGTCGGACATGATCCTGATCCCGGATCCCTCCACCGCGGTGATCGACCCCTTCCACGAGCAGCCGACCATGTCGATCATCTGCAACGTCTTCGACCCGATCACCAGGGAGCCATACTCGCGCGACCCGCGCTACATCGCCCAGAAGGCCGAGGGCTACCTGCTCGAGACGGGGATCGCAGACACCTGCTTCATGGGGCCCGAAGCCGAGTTCTTCATCTTCGACCACGTGGCTTTCGATCAGACCGTCAACAAGGCCTTCTACGAAGTCGATTCCGAGCAGGGGTTCTGGAACCGCGGCGCGGGCTTCGGCAAGGGGGCCACTAACGGCGCAGGAGGCAACCTCGGGTACACGCTGCGCCCCCAGGAGGGCTACTTCCCGGCCCCGCCGGGCGACACCCACTCCGACCTCCGCGCCCGCATGGTGGTCGTGATGGAGGACATGGGCATTCCGTGCGAGTTCCACCACCACGAGGTCTCGGCCGGCGGCCAGGCGGAGATCGATCTCAGGTACGACCGGATGCTACGCATGGGCGACAAGATGCAGACCTACAAGTACGTGGTCAAGAACGTCGCGCACCAGGCGGGCAAGTCCGCCACCTTCATGCCCAAGCCGCTGTTCGAGGAGAACGCGTCCGGGATGCACATCCACCAGTCGCTGTTCGCGGGCGGCGAGAACGTGATGTACGACTTCAACGGCTACGGCCTGCTGTCCCGCGAGGCCCTCAACTACATCGGCGGCCTGCTCGAGCACGGGCGGGCCCTGATGGCGTTCTGCGCCCCGACCACCAACTCGTACCGCCGGCTGGTGCCGGGATACGAGGCGCCCGTGAACCTCGCCTACAGCCAGCGAAACCGCTCTGCGGCCTGCCGGATCCCGGTCTACTCGGCGGCGCCGAAGGCGAAGCGGGTCGAGTTCCGCCCGCCCGATCCGACAGCCAACCCGTACCTGGCCTGCTCGGCGCTGCTGATGGCCGGACTGGACGGGATCCAGAAGCGGATCGACCCGGGCCTGCCGGTCGACAGGGACCTGTTCGAGCTCCCCGAGGAGGAGCTCGCCAAGATCGGCAAGGTCCCGGGCTCTCTGGACGAGGCGATCGACGCGCTCGAGGCCGACCTCGAGTTCCTGCTCAAGGGCGGCGTCTTCACCGAGGACCTGATCGAGACCTGGATCGACTACAAGCGCGCGCAGGAGTGCGACCCGGTCCGCATCCGTCCGCACCCCTGGGAGTTCGCGCTGTACTACGACGTCTGAGGCATCTACGCGGGACTTCGTCGCTAGCCCCAGTCTCCTGGAGAGCGGCTGCTGGTTTCCACCTAGCGCCGCGCGGCGGCCCCCACTCCCGTCCGATCGGAAGGCGATGCTCTCACCCGATGCGGACGGGCGCCGCCTTCAGCCGCTGGGAGCACCGGTATGGGGTGGTCCTGCTACTGATCCTCTCCTCGCTTGTCTTCATGCTCGCCTCTTCAGATGAGGACTGGGCTCGGCTGGTGGCGATAGCTCTTCAGGGAGCCACCCTGATCGCCGCCCTGTCCGCGTCACAAGCTCCCCGCGTGATCGCCAGGCCGGCGACGATCATCGTGATGCTCGCGGTGCTGGGCTCAGCCGCAGCGCTGATCGGGTTCGGCCAGTTCGGCACCACGGCAGGGCGGTTGGTCTCCGCGCTCCTGATCGCCCTCGCTCCGGTGGCGATCGCCACGGGAGTGCTCCGCGATGTGCGCACGGAGGGCACCGTGACGCTGCACACGATGTTCGGGGTGCTCTGCATCTACCTGCTGATCGGGATGCTGTTCGCGTTTGCCGACGGCCTGGTGGGCGACGCGCTGTCAGAGCCGTTCTTTGCCTCGCGCATCAACGCGGACATCTCCGACTACCTGTATTTCAGCTTCGCCACGCTGACCACCGTCGGGTACGGCGACCTCACGGCGGCCACCGACGTGGGACGCTCCATGGCGATCGCAGAGGCACTCATCGGACAGATCTACCTGGTCACGGTCGTGGCGGTGATCGTCGGCAACCTCAGCCGGCGCCGGGCCTGATCGACGCGCGGGCATACTCTCCGTGATGGCAGACGACGCAGTCAAGCTACGCATCGCGCTGGCCCAGGTGAACCCGACGGTGGGAGACATCGAGGGCAATGCGGGCGTGATATCGGCCTGGATCGCCAGGGCTCGTGAGGCGGGCGCGCAGCTGGTGGTGTTTCCCGAGCAGGCGGTCACGGGCTACCCGGCCGAGGACCTGTGGTTGAAGCCCCACTTCCTCGATGCGGCGTCCACGGCCGTGGACGAGCTGGCCTCCGCCGTGGAGGGGATCGTCGCGTTGGTTGGCTTTCCGGAGCACGACGCGGCCACCTTCAACTCCGTCGCCGTGCTCGGCGACGGACAAGTCCGCGCCATCTACCGCAAGATCCTGCTCCCGAACTACGGCGTGTTCGATGAGCGCCGCTATTTCGAGCCAGGCGACAGTCCCGGCCTGATCGAGGTCGCGGGAGCGCAGATCGGGCTGACGATCTGCGAGGACATCTGGTACCCGGGGCCGCCGGCCTCGGTCGAGGCGCTCGCCGGCGCCAGCCTGATCGTGAATCCGTCAGCTTCGCCCTACCACCGCGGCCGGGGCGTATATCGGGAGCGGATTGTGCAGGAGCGAGCGCGCGAGACGGGGGCGGCGTTCGCGGTCTGCAACCTGGTTGGTGGGCAGGACGAGCTGGTCTTCGATGGCCACAGCGTGGTCGTCTCTGCGCAGGGCCAAACCCAGGCTCGCGCGGCCCAGTTCGTCGAGCAGCTCGTGCTGTGCGACCTGGAGCTCGACCGGAGCCCCGCTACCCCTCGGCGAGCGGAGGAGGCGCGAGTGCAGCCCGCTGGGACCACCGCCCCCGTGCTCGCTCGGCTCGAGGCACCCGCGCCGACCGGCCACGTGGAGCCGCAGCTCTACGAGCCGCTCGATCCGGTGGCGGAGGTCTACGAGGCGCTGAAGCTCGGCCTGCGCGACTACGTGCGCAAGAACGGCTTCGATCGCGTGCTGGTGGCTGTCTCGGGCGGGATCGACTCGGCGCTCGTCACCGTGATCGCCGCGGACGCCCTCGGCCCCGAGCGGGTGAGTTGCGTGGTCATGCCCTCCCCCCACTCCAGCGACGAGACGCAGGCCGATGCTCGGGCGCTCGTCAGCGCAGTCGGAGCCGAGCTGATCGAGATCCCAATTGCGACCGCGATGGGCGCCTACGAGCAGCTGCTTGCGGCGAAGAGTGACGGCGGCGCTCCGATTTCCGGCCGCCCGGGCCCGGGCGCCGAGTCCGCCCGCGAGCTGGAGACGGGTGGCGCGGGGACGGAGCTGGCGGCGGAGAACATCCAGGCGCGAATCCGGGGCAACCTGATGATGGCCCTATCGAACCAGTTCGGGTGGCTGGTCCTGACCACCGGCAACAAGAGCGAGATGTCGGTTGGGTACGCGACCCTCTACGGCGATATGGCGGGGGGCTTCGCGGTGATCAAGGACGTGCCCAAGACGCTCGTCTATGAGCTGGTGCGGTACCGAAACAGCGTCTCCGAGAGCGCCCTGGTGCCGGAGTCCGTGCTGCAGCGTGCGCCATCGGCCGAGCTTCGGCCTGGACAGCTCGACCAGGACTCGCTGCCGCCCTACGAGGTGCTCGACCGCATCCTCACCGCGTACGTCGAGGAGGACCGCGGCCGCGACGAGATCGTCTCCGACGGGCTCGCCGCCGAGGTCGTCGACGAGGTGATCGCGATGGTCGACCGCTCCGAGTACAAGCGCCGCCAGGCGCCGCCAGGTATCCGGATCACTCCGAAGGCGTTCGGGCGCGACCGTCGCCTGCCGATTACGAACCGGTTTCGCGGTTAGGGCGCACCGCCACCGTCATCCGGATCAGGGTGCAGGGGCGGCCTTGATCGTCGCTGATCTCGACATCCCACACCCAGGTGGTTCGGCCACGGTGGCGCGGGCGGGCCACCGCGTTCATGTGGCCCTCGGCGATCGGGCGAAGGAAGGTGGCGTTGTTCGACTGCCCCATCGCGAGCATGCCCTCGTGGCGGACCGCCCGCCAGGTGGCGCGGGAGCAGATGCTCTCTGCGATCACCGCGTACACGCCCCCGTGCACGAGCCCGAAGGGCTGCCGGACGGTGTCACTCACCTCGACACGAGCCCGAACCTCGTCGTCCGCGCTTTCCTGGTACTCGATGCCGATCAGTTCCCCTGGCCCATCCCGTCCCGGGGACTGAATCTCCTCCGCCACGCACGAGAGACTAGTGCGGTCCACCGCCTCGACTCCGTACGCTTTCCATGTGGCGCTTTCCACTGACCAGCAGGCGATGCTTCAGCTCCTGCTCGAGCGCGGGCAGAGCTACGCGGATCTCGCGTCGCTCCTCGGCGTCGGCGAGGCCGAAGTGCGAGCCCGGGCGCGCACGGCCCTCACCGAACTGGCCGGTGCCGATCCGGATCGCCACGTCGGCCTGACCGACTACCTCCTCGGCCAAGCCGACCCGATCGGCAGGGCCGACGCCGTACGACACCTGAAGGACGACTCGGCGGACCTCGACCTGGCCAAAGAGATCACACAGAAGATCCGCCTCATTGCCCCCGATGCGGAGCTCCCCAGGCTTCCGGGAGAGGAGCGCCGCCCACGTCCGCGCCGCGCGCGCGGCCCCACGCTGAACCGCCTGCCGGTTCCCGAGCGCCTGCGCCGGAGGGCACCCGAAACGCCATCCGAGAGTGGTGCCGGAGCCGAGACCGGAGCTCAGCGACGCCTCGGCACCACGCTGTCGAAGCGCCAGACCCAGCTGGCAGTGGGCATCGGCAGCGCTGCTGTGTTGCTGGTGGCGATCGTGCTCGCACTCGCGGGGGTATTCAGCAGCGACAGCGACGGGTCCGGCACACCCTCGACGACCGACGGCACCACCACCTCCGCAGCGAACACGGGGCCCCAGGGCTTCCCGCTCACCGAGGTGCAGGTCGACAGCTCCGGCAACGTCGATCGCACTTTCGCCATCCGGAAGGGGCTTCAAGGGCTCCTGCCGCGAACGCAGGCTCTATATGTGACCCTGGCAAAGAAGAACGTGGTCGCAAGCGCCATCCAAACGGCCGTCAAGAGCGGCCAGCCGATCTTTTCGGTGAAGGGCGACCCGGCGTTTACGGGCATCGTCAACGCCGCAAATGCGAGCAACGGCGTGATCCCGGTCCCGCTCGACGCAAGCGCCGGCGTGCGCGGCTCGGGCGCCGCCGCCCTCGGGATAGCCAAGTCCAACCAACCCTTCCTGCAGCTGAAGCTCACCGACGTCGAGCAGCCGCCCCAGGACTCGGCTTACATCGTCTGGTTCGTGTTGGCGAGCGCATAGCTAGGGAACCAGCTTGCCGGGGTTCATGATCCCGGTGGGGTCGAGGCGCTCCTTGGCCGCACGCAGGACCTCGATTCCCAGCTCCCCCACCTCGGCCGGCATGTAGTGGAGGTGATCGCGGCCCACCGCATGGTGATGGGTGATCGTCCCCCCCGCCTCCACGATCGCCTCACAGGCCGCGGCCTTGGCGGCCTGCCACTGCTCGATCTCGGCGCCCGGCCGGCGGCGGGCCAGGAAGGTGAAATACAGCGAGGCGCCGTCCCGGTAGGCGTGCGAGAGATGGCAGAAGACGATCCCCGGGGTCCCCTGCCCGGCCAGCGCGGCGCCGATCGCCGCGCGAACCCCCTCGTACAGCTGGCCGAGGCGGCTCCAGGTGTGCGCCGTCTCGAGGGTCTCGGCCATGCAGCCGAGGTCGAGAAGCTCGTCCCGCAGATAGGGGCCCTCGTAGCGCCCCCGCTCCCAGGCGCGCCCCGGCGCCCCGCCCAAGCTCGCGGCGCTGCCCGAGCGCAGCACCCTTGCCGACAGTGCGCGGCGCCGCTCCACGGCCTCCGACTCGCCCTCCCAGCCGCAAACGATCAGGCAGCCTTCCGCGCGGCGGCGGAACCGTAGGTAGCTGGTGAGCAGTGCCCGCTTCGGCCCGGTTGTCCCCGAGAGCGCCAACGAGAGTCGCGTCTCTGTCTCGTCGGAGAGTCGCACGACGTCCGGAAGCGCATCGTCCTGGGCGAGCAGGCGCATCACCTCGGCTCCCGAGGCGAAGTCGGCCGCCATCCATGCCTCGTAGTGGCGCCGCTCCGGAACTGGGCGGACCCGGGCGGCCACCTGCGTGATCACCCCCAGCGCACCCTCCGAGCCCACGACCAGCTCGCGCAGCGCCGGACCGGCCGCGCTGTGCGGGGTCTCGAGCGTGCGCAGATCGCCCTCCGGCGCGGTGAGGCCGATCGAGGTGACCAGCTCGTCGAAGCGCCCATAGCCGCTCGACGCCTGGCCGGCAGAGCGGGTGGCGGCGAAGCCGCCGATCGTCGCGTACTCGAACGACTGCGGGAAGTGCCCAAGCGTGACCCCCTGCGCGTTGAGAGTCTCCTCGGCCTCCGGGCCGCGGAGCCCAGGGCCCAGCGCCGCTATCAGCGAGCGCCGGTCGACGACGACGTCCCGCAGCCGGCGAAGATCCAGGGACACCAGTCGCTCGAAGCCGGCTCGCAGCGGTTCGACCCCGCCGACCACGCTCGTGCCACCGCCGAAGGGGACCACGGCGATGCCCTCGTGTGCGCAGATCTCGAGCACTCGTTTGACCTCGGCGGCGCTTCCCGGCAGCACGACCGCGTCTGGAGCGTCGTCGAGCCTCCCTGCGCGAAGGCGGACCAGGTCGGGGTAGCCACGGCCGGCGGCGCGCCGTATCCGGTGCTCGCGACCATCCAGCAGGGCCCCGGCCCCGACTGTCTCGGCGATCTCGGCGGGAAGGGATCGCGCCTCGGGCATCACGACCTCGTCCAGCTCGGCCCGCTCCGCCGGCTCGGGCTCGCCGAGCTCGGAGCGCAGCATGGCCATGGCTTCGGGACCGAGCTCGGCCCGCTTCGCCGGATCCCCCCACCCCCACCACTTCATATGGCCGGCGGCATGCTCCGCCGGAGTCATGTGAGGGCCCGTTCGATGCCGTCCAATGCCTCGTTGAGCCGTTTGCCGATCGCCCGGCGCATCATCGGCGAGCCGAGCCGCGAGAGGCCGCGCAGCCTCTCGCTGCCGACCAGCGCGACCACCGTGCTCCCATCCCGGCCTTGGAGATTGATCTCAAGCGCCGCAGAGCGCAGGATCTTCTCAAAGGGCGTTCCCTCGATGTCCTGCTCCCACACGTAGCGCTCACCGTGCGTGGCGCCGGTGCACCGATAGTCGACCCGCACGCCCTTGCCTCGCTCGGTGCCGAGCACGGTGGTCCAGCGGCTGCGCTGCCCGCCCTGCACCTGGCGCACGTCCTCGACCCGCACCGTCCGCGGCCACCAACGTGGCAGATGATGAGGGTCGGAGACCAGTGCCCAGACCCGGTCCGGCGGCGCGGCGATCACCCTCGAGCGGCTGACTTTGGGCAGCGCTACCCCTTGAGGCGGCGGAGGTCGCGGACGAGGAGCAGGTGCTTCAGATGCCCGCAAACCGCCGCCAGGCTCTCCAGGTTCTCGATCGCCTCCTTGCGTCGAGCCTGGCTGCGTGACCGCAGCGCCGCACCGACGAGCTGTTGGAGCAGCGCCGCCTCGCGGTCCGCCGAGCTGACGAAGACGCGCAGGTTGCGGCCGGCGACGCCGAATCGCGAGAGCTCCGCGGCAGCCCGGACGATCTCCAGGTCTGTTTCGTCGTACACCGTCCTGCCGTCCTGGCGCGCGGGCTGCACGATGCCGAACTCCTGAAGCTCGCGCAGGAGCCCCTCCGACACACCGGCTTGATCGAGCAACTCGTCCAGCGTGAGCACCGAGACCGGGGCCTCCACGGACCCCGCCCTGCGGGTCGCCGCGGCCTCGCTGCCGCGGCGCGAGCCGGTGAAGTCGCCGGTGGCCAGCTCCTGGCGGATCACCCGCAGGGGCAGGAACTCGTCGCGCTGCATGCGCAGGATCGCCCGCAGGCGCTCGACGTCGGTCTGGCTGTAGAGCCGGTAGCCACCCTGCGTCCGACGGGGCGAGAGGAGCTTCTGGTCCTCGAGGTAGCGAATCTTGGAGATCGAGATGTCGTCGAACTCCTGGCTCAAGATCTTGGACACGGCGCCGATGGTCAGCGCCTTCCGCGGCCGGGATGCCGACCCGCTGTCCGAGCCGGACGCTCTTGCCCGGCCCGGTGCCGCCTTGCCCTCGTCGCTTCTGGTTGTGACGGCCACCCTCAGCGCTCCAGGTAGCTGAGCTTGTATTTCCCGACCTGGATCTCGTCGCCGTCGTCGAGCTTGTGGGATTCGATCCGCCGGCGATTCACGTAGGTGCCGTTCAGCGAGCCGAGGTCGTCGATGTACAGGCCGTCGTCGCGACGGACGATCAGCGCGTGGTTGCGCGACACGGTCACGTCATCCAGGAATACCGCGGCGTCCGGAGTGCGCCCGATGCTCATCCGGTCGCGGTCCACTGTGAAGCTTTCGCCGGCACGGCCGCCGCCGGACCGGACGACCAGAGCCGCGCCGGCCCTGTCGACCTCGTCGGTGACATCGACCGGCTCGTACTCGCCCGTCTCCCCCACCTTGTAGGCCATCGTGGAGGCGTCCTCGCCCTCCGGGCGACCCAGGTACGCGCCGCACTTCTGGCAGTAGTTGGCGCCCTCAGGGTTGACGAATCCGCACTCCGAGCAGTGCAGAGCCACGGCTCAGGTCTCCTCCTCGGGAGGAGCCGGAACCTTGCCCATCAGGATGTCCGTGAGCTTGTCCACGTCCCGGCCGGTGATCAGCGCCTCGCCGGCCTCCCGCCGGGCCCTGAGGCGGTTGACGAGCTCGGCGCGCAGAATGTCGATCTTGCCGTGCAGAAGCCGGCGCCGGTAGGACAGCTCGCGCTCCTCGTCCGTGAGCTGGCTGATCAGGTCCTTCAGCTCGCTTTCGCTCATCGAGCTGACGTCCGGAAAGGTGTCCTCCAATGATCGCTCCCTCTTCTCGTGGACCGACGGCGATTATAGGCGCGTCAGCGAAAGGTCAAGTTGAGGTTGAGGGGCTGCAAAGCATCAACCGGGCGGACGGGCCTTGGCCAGCCCCGTCTTGAGGTACAGGGCCGTAGCGAGCAGTGAGCCGGCCAGGCCGACGAGGAACATCGCGGGGCCGACCCAAGCGTCGGTTGCCAGCGCCAGGAAGATGCCGCCCATGGTCAGCCAGACCGACCACCGTCCGACCCAGTTGATCTCCAGGTCGACGCCGCGGCGCAGTGCAAGCTGGGCGAGGATGAGCGTGAATATCTCGCGAAGCGCGAGCACTGCGAGCGCCCAGCGAGGCAACAGCTCGAACTTCCAGGTGACCACGACCCCGGCCAGCACCGTCAGGCGGTCGACCAGCGGGTCGAGCAGGGCCCCCATGCGGCTGTACTGGCCCGTAGCCCGGGCGATGAACCCGTCCAGGTAGTCGGCCGCCGAGATGGCCAGGAAGAGAATCGCCGTCGCCGCCGTCTGCCCGTCGTCGGAGCTGAGCGCCAGGTACAGGAACACCGGAATCCCAGCCAACCTCAGATAGCCGACCAGGTTTGGAATCGTCAGCGGCCGCAGCGGCTGGCCGCGGCGCGTGGCCCTCGGCTTCGGCCCCGAGCGATCGAGGCCGACGAGCCGCCTGCCGGACCGGCCGTCCTCAGTCGAGGCCATCAAGCAGCTCGAGCGCGCCCGCGGCCGCCTCGGCGAGCGGCAGCTGGCTCTCGGCGCCGCTGCGACGCGCCTGCGCCTCTACCACCCCTGCGGCCAGCCCCTTGCGACCGACCGTGATCCGCAGCGGGCACCCCAGCAGTTCGGCGTCGGTCAGCTTCTCCCCCGGCCCCGCGTCGCGGTCGTCGTAGACCACCCGGACGGTCTGCCGCAGCTGTGCGTGAAGTCGATCGGCCACCTCCGTGGGTTCGTCCCCATCTTTGCCGAGTCCCACGAGATGGATGTCCCACGGCGCGATGGCGCGCGGCCAGACGATGCCGCGCTCGTCGGCGCCCTGTTCGATCGCGGCCGCAATCGTGCGCGCCGGGCCGATCCCGTAGCTGCCCATGACGATCGGATGCTCGCGCCCCTCCTCGTCGAGGTAGTTGGCGCCCAACGGCTCCGAGTAGCGGGTCCCGAGCTTGAAGATCTGGCCCACCTCGATCGCGGACTCGATCTCGATCGGGTGCCCGCCTGGTGCGGCGTCCCCCGCCTCCACGGAGCGGATGTCTAGCTCCTCGAAGGGGAAGTCCCGCCCGGGGACGACGCCGATCAGGTGAGCGTCCAGCTTGTTGGCGCCGGCGAAATATCCCTCGCCCTGGATCGCCGCGTCCTTGAGGACCGGGACCGTGGCGCCCACGGGCCCGATGAACCCAGGGGGCCCCAGCGTCGACTCGATCTCCTCAGCGTGAGCGGGGCGAAAGTCGGAACCGAGCGCGTTCCGCAGCTTGATCTCGTTGAGCCGGTGATCGCCGCGGATCAGGGTGAGCAGGAAGCCGCGGTCCTGGGTCACCACGGGAAGCGCCTTCAACGCGGCGCCGGCGGGAACGCCGAGCGCGTTCGAGACCTCCTCGACCGTGGTCAGGCCGGGCGTGGGGACCTCACGGGGCTCGTCCAGGGCCGGGGGGAGCTCGACCGCCTGCGGTTCCGCGGTGGCCACTTCGACGTTTGCCGAGTAGCCGGGCGCGAGCGCCACCTCATTCTCCCCCGCCTCGCAGGGCGCCAGATACTCATGAGCCCCCCACCCGCCCATCATGCCGACGTCGGCCTCGACCCTGTACCAGCGCAGGCCGCAGCGGTCGAAGATGCGGTCGTAAGCCAGGGTGTGGAGCTCATAACTGCGGCCCAGCCCCTCGGCGTCGCGATCGAAGCTGTACGAGTCCTTCATCGTGAACTCGCGTGTGCGCAGCACGCCCGCACGCGGCCGCGGCTCGTCGCGCTCCTTGGTCTGCACGTGGTACAGGATCAGCGGCAGCTCGCGGTAGGAGCGGACGTCGCGGGCGACGTGGAAGGTCAGGTTCTCCTCGTGGGTCATCGCGAGCGCCAGCTCGGCCTGCTTGCGATCCTTGAGCTTGAACAGCTCGTCGATCTCGTAGCGTCCCGTCTGCCGCCAGAGCTCCGCAGGCTGGAGGACGGGCATCAGCATCTCCTGGCCGCCGATCGCATCCATCTCCTCACGGATGATCTGCTCGACCCGCTTCACCACCCGATAGCCGGCCGGCAGGAATGTCCAAAGGCCGGATCCGAGCTGGCGGATCAGACCGGCCCGGACCATCAGCCTGTGCGAGAGCGCCTCGGCGTCGGCCGGGTCCTCCCGGAGCGTGGGCAGGAAGTAGCTGGAGAGACGACTCACGGGCGGCGAGCCTAGATGATCGCTGCCGCTAGGCGCGGGTGAAGCGGCGGCCGGAGACCGGCGAGGTCTCCTCGTCCAGTTGGGCGCCCTTGCGGACGGGCTTCAGGAAGGGCTCGCCGGTGATGTCCTTGCCCTCCTCCTGGGCGGCGGCCGCCTCCATGGCGGCAATCCGCTCGGGCGTCAGCTCGTCGGCGTTCTCGTCCTCGATCCTCCGCAGCCACGCAGCGCCCTCGGCGGCCTTGGAATCGTCCACGTCCACCGTGCCGCGATCGAGCGACTTGTCGATCTCTTCGAACAGGGCATCGACGAGCTCCGCCTGGGGGACCTTTCGCAACGGCTTCCCGTGAGCGAAGATCAGCCCCTCGTTCTTGGCGCCGGTGATGCCGAAATCGGCATGTGAGGCCTCGCCGATCCCGTTCACGGCGCAGCCGAGCACCGCTACCTCGATGGGCTCGGCGTACTGCTCCAGGCGCCGCTCGATCTCGGTCACCACGGTGTCCATGTCGAACTGGAGCCGCCCACAGGTTGGGCACGCGATCAGCACGGGGCCGCGCTCCCGCAGGCCCAGGGCCTTGAGGATCTCCCACGCCACCTTGACCTCTTCAGCAGCGTGAAAGGTGGAGAGGCTGACCCTGACCGTGTCGCCGATGCCTTCGGCGAGCAGCGTGCCCAGGCCGACGGCCGACTTGAGCGAACCCGACCATTTCGTTCCGGCCTCAGTGATCCCGAGGTGAATCGGGTAGCCGATCTTCGAGGCGAGGAGCCGGTTGGCAGCGATCGTGTTGGGGACGCTTGTCGACTTGATCGAGACCTTGAAGTTCTCGAAATCGAGGCTCTCCATCAGCTCCACGAACTCCACCGCAGCCTGCGCCAGCGCCTCCACGGGGTTGGAGCGCTCGAGCTCATGCAGGTGCTTCGGCAGCGAGCCGGAATTGACACCGATCCGCATCGGCACTCCGGCGGCGGTCGCCTTGTGGGCCACCTGGGCCACCTTGTCGGGGCCGCCGATGTTGCCCGGGTTGAGCCGGATGCAGTGAGCGCCGGCGTCGATCGCCTTCAGCGCCAGCGTGTAGTTGAAGTGGATGTCGGCGATCACCGGGATCGGTGAGGCGCCAACGATCGTCTTCAGCGCCTCCACGTCCGCTTCGCGAGGCACCGCGACGCGGACGAGATCGGCGCCGGCCTCGGCGACCTCGCGGATCTGCGACATGGTCGCCTCGAGGTTCGCCGTCTCGGTCTTGGTCATCGTCTGCACGGCGATCGGGGCTCCACCCCCGATCGGCACGTCCTTCACCCAGATCTGGCGCTTGGAGGCCATGGCGCACAGGGTAGTGACCCGGCTCGACCGGATACAGTCGCGGTTGAATTCAGGCAGCAGACGACCCAAGGGGGGTAGAGGTGAGATTCAGGCACTTGGCAGTGCTCGCCGTGACCGGCGCCGTCGTGCTGCTGTTCGCCAGCAGCGCCATGGCGCGAAGGTCCTTTGAGACCACGATCAACTACGACGGATCCGCGCCCGTGGGCACCGGGGGCATCTTCGTCAGCAGCGGCCACTTGAGCTCGTCCCGGGTCCAGTGTCGCGTTCTGCGACTCGTGAAGTTGGTCGGCCACTACCCGAGCGGCAGGACGGAGCTGCTCGATATCGACTTCACAAGCTTCAGGGGGGCTTGGGCCACGAAGGCGGATCTCACGGACACCGACCACGCAACGGCCAGGGTCGCCAAGTACACGTTCGGCCGTAAGGGCCACCGCAAGGTCTGCCGGGCAGACTCCGTGACCTTCCCAAGCCCGATCCCATAGACGCCGATTGCGGCGCCACTCAGGCGTCGTAGAGCGACTCGATCTGGCTCGTGTACTTCTCGGTGATCGGCTTGCGCTTCAGCTTCATGGTGGGCGTCAGCTCATCGCCGCCCGGCTCCCAGTCGGCGGGAAGGATCACGAACCGCTTCACCTGCTCGACCCGCGCCAGCTCCCCATTGGCGACGTCCACGCCGCGCTGCACCTCCGCCACCAGCTCGTCGCTCGAGGCCAGCGCGGCGGGTTCGGGGTCGACCCCGTGCTCCCGCGCCCATGCACCCGCAGCCTCGGCATCGAGGGTCAGCAGGGCGCTGATGTACTTACGGCCGTCGCCGATCGCAACCGCCTGGCTGACCAGCGGCACCTGTTTCAGGCGTGCCTCGATGTTCGCCGGCGAGAGGTTCTTGCCGGCGGCGGTGATGATCAGCTCCTTCTTGCGATCGACGATCCGCAGGTAGCCCTCCTGGTCGAACTCGCCGATGTCGCCGGTGAGCAGGAAGCCGTCATCCGTGAAGGCCTCGGCGGTCTTCTCGGGCAGATTCCGGTAGCCCTTCATCACCACCGGTCCCTTGATCATGATCTCGCCGTCCTCGGCGAGCTTCACCTCCACGCCGGGCGCGGGCGGCCCGATGGTGCCGATCTTGATCCGCTCTGGGGGATTGCAGGTCCCGGCGCCGGTGGTCTCGGACATCCCCCAGAGCTCCGAGAGTGGGATGCCGAGAGCGTGGAAGAACTCGATCACTTCCGGCGGGGTGGGCGCGGCACCGACGTTGCAGGCCTCCACCTGGTCGAGGCCCAAGTGGGTGCGAAGCTTCGAGAAGATCAACTCGTCGGCCTTGGACACTCGGCTCGCGAGGTCGTCCGGGACCTCCTCCCCCCGCTGCTCCAACCGCACCTTCTCGAGCGCCGCCCCAAGGGCCTCCTGGGTGACCAAACGCTCCTTCTCCGGAGCCGCCGCGAGCATCTGCTCGAGCCCGGCCTTCAGCTTCTCCCAGATCCGCGGCACCGCAAAGAACCAGGTGGGTCGCACCTCGGGCATGTACTCCATCACCGCGCGGGGGTCGGGACAGCAGGTGATGGTGAACCCGCACAGCATCGGCAGGTAGTGGCTGACGTTGCGTTCGGCGACATGCGCCATAGGCAGGTACGAGACGATCCTTCCTCCGTCCGGGAACTGGATCAACTCGTCGTAGGAGCGAACGGTCTCGCAGATGTTGGCGTGGGTTATCTGGACTCCCTTGGGCGGGCCGGTGGTCCCGGATGTGTAGATCAGCGTGAGCACGTCGGTCGGCTGCACCGCCCGCCAGGTGGCCTCGAAGTCGAAGCCGCCCACCTCCTCCCGGGCAAGCTGGTCCAGCGAAATCGCCCCGTCCGGGGGCTCGCCGTCCACCAGGACCACTTCCTCGAGGCCGTCGATCGCATCGCGTGCGGCCAGGATCTTCCCTGCGTGCGCCTGCTCGGTGATCACGACGCGGCTTGCGGAGTCGCGAACCAGGTGGGCGATCTGCTCCTCCGTGTACGTGTTGTAGATCGAGAACGGGGTCGCCCCGAGATGCATCACCGCGGCGTCGGCGAAATGGAACTCGGGCCGGTTGACGAGCATCAGGGCGACCGAGTCGCCCCGGCGCACGCCGCGTGCGGCAAGCCCGGTGGCGATCGCCTCTACCCGGGCGGCGTACTCCCCCCAGGTGCACGTGAACTCGTCGCCCCTGGTGCGGATCGCAGGCCTGTCGGGATGCGCCGCCGCGGTTGCCTGGAACGCCTCACATGCCGTCCGGGAGTCCAACCCGGCGGGCCGCTCGGTGCTCCTCACGACTGTCTCCACTCCCATGCCTGCCTAAAGCGTATCCCGAAACCCAGCGCTCGCCCCTCAGCGGACGTTGAACCCCTCGCCGGTCAGCCTGCC
Source organism: Solirubrobacterales bacterium (assembly GCA_035573435.1). Classification (GTDB taxonomy): domain Bacteria; phylum Actinomycetota; class Thermoleophilia; order Solirubrobacterales; family 70-9; genus AC-56. The sequence goes on along the minus strand of DATMZR010000008.1, from coordinate 32,038 downwards.
GATGTCATTCGAGAGGCCGACCGCGAACAGGAGCATCACGAGCAGAAATCCGATTGCCCCCGCGCGCTCCATGACGCTGAACGAGACGGGACGCCCACGGACCTTCTCCACCAGGCTCCAGAAGATATGGCCGCCGTCCAGAGGCAGAAACGGGAACAGGTTGATGATGCCAAGCGAGAGGCTGACCACGGCGATCAGCGTCAGCGCCTCACGCGCTCCGAACCCGATCGCCTGGCGCGTGACCTCGTAGCCCCCCACCACGCCCGAGAGTTGCTTTCGCTCCTGCGGGTCGAAGAGGCGAGCGATCACCCCGACCGTCTGGCTGGTCACCTCCCACATGAAGCGCGCTGAGTCGCCGGCCGCCTCCAGCACATCGGGGTCGACCGGCCGCGAGCCAAACGAGAAACCGATCCGCGTTCGCTTGTTCGCGGAGTCGTACTCCGGCTTGATGGCCAGGGTGCGGGTCCGGCCGTCTCGCTCGATCGTCAGCTTCACCGGGGTCTTGGCCCGGCAGCCGTTGCTGGGCTCGCCTGGGCACTTGTGATCAGAGATCAGCCGGGCGTACCGATCGACACGTTGGTTCGCGGAGGCGTCGGGAAAGCTCTTGCCGTCCACCGCCAGGATGCGGTCGCCTGGTTGAAGGTGCGCCGCCGCCGGCAGCCCGGCTTCCACACCCCCGACCGTGTCGTTCACCTGCTGAGCGCCGAAGGCCAGCCCGAACAGCAACACGAAGGCAATCAGCAGGTTCACCGCGGGACCGGCGGCGATCGTGACGATCCGCTTCCAGACCGGCTGGCGGTAGTAGGCACGGTGGGCGACCTCCGGCGGCAGTTCCTCATCCGGGTTCATGCCGCTGATCTTCACGAAGCCGCCGAGCGGGATGGCGCCGATCCCGTATTCGGTCTCTCCGCGCCGGACCTTCGCGATCGCGGGCGGAAAGAACAGGTAGAAGCGCTCCACCCGCATCCCCACGGCCTTGGCGGCCGTGAAGTGTCCAAGCTCGTGCAGGATGATCAGCGCCGCAAAGCCGGCGGCGGCCAGCACGTAGCTCATAGGAACAATTTCGTTCGCGCTCGGCCCAACGTCAATTCTCCCCGCCTGACCCTCCCCTTGTACTGCCTCGCGCTCACAACACTCCTGCGCCGTCGATCAGGGCCTGGGCATGGTCGCGAGCGGCGGCATCGGCCCCGTAGAGATCCTCGAAGTGTCCGGGCGTGGTCGCCGGCAGGGCCTCGAGCGTGCGCTCCACCACCTCGGCGATCATCGTGAAGGGGACCCTGCCCTCGAGGAATGCCTCCACGGCCACCTCGTCGGCGGCGTTGAGGATGCAGGGAGCGGTCCCCCCCGCTTCGCCGGCCTCGCGCGCCAGGCGCAGGCAGGGGAACGTCTCCAGGTCGGGCTTCTCGAAGGTCAGCTCGCCCACCGCGGCAAGGTCGAGGGTGGGAACGTCGACGTCTGGGCGCTCCGGATAGTGCAGCGCGTAGGAGATCGGCACCCGCATGTCCGGAAGGCCGAGATGCGCGAACGATGCGCCGTCGTTGAGGTGGACCAGGGCGTGGACGATCGACTGTGGGTGGACCGCGACCTCCATCCGCTCGTAGCCGAGCCCGAACAGATGGTGCGCCTCGATCAGCTCGAATCCCTTGTTGATCAGCGTGGCCGAGTCGATCGTGATCCTCCCCCCCATCTGCCAGGTGGGGTGGGCGAGCGCCTCCTCCGGCGTCACGTCGGACAGGTTGCTGCGCCCGCGCAGCGGACCCCCCGAAGCGGTCAGGACCAGGCGCTCGACGTGGCCGGGTGGCTCAGCGTTCACCAGCTGGAACAGCGCCGAGTGCTCGGAGTCGACCGGGATGATCCGCGCGTCGGTGGCCTCGGCCAGCGCCGTCACCAGCTCACCCCCCACCACCAGGCTCTCCTTGTTGGCGAGGGCGACGTCGACCCCCTCGCTGAGCGCGACGATGGTCGGGCCGAGGCCGGCCGAACCGACCATCCCGTTCAAGACCAAGTCGGCCTCGGCGGTCACGATCAGCTCGCGGACCCCCGCCTCGCCCACGAGGACGCGGCCCTTCCACGCCCCCTCGGCCTGCAGGGCTGCGTCCGGCTCGGCGAGAGCGACAGCGGGCACGCCATGATCCCCAGCCTGCTCGACGAGCCGCTGCCAGTTGGAGGCGGCCGCCAGCCCGGCGACGGCGAGCTCATCCGACCTGGAGACGACCTCCAGCGCCTGCTCCCCGATCGAGCCGGTGGCTCCGAGGATCACGACCTTCTTCATCCCGAGGCAGTGTAGGGAGGATGGTTTGGGCCACTTAAGGCCCGTTTCACGACCGTCGCCAGCACTCGGTCGGGCGCCCCAGCCTGGAGCTCGGGCGCGAGGCGCTCAGTAAACGAGCGCCATCGCCAGGTAGTAGCCCGCCACGATCGTGAACAGGACGGCGTCCAGCCGGTCCAGCAGACCGCCGTGAGGCCCGAAGGCGCGACCCGTGTCCTTGATCTCGAGGTCGCGCTTGACCATGGACTCGAACAGGTCCCCCACCGGCGCCAGAGCGGCGATGCACATGCCCATGATCAGGGCGTCGATCCCCGAAAGCCAGTCCTGGTAGAGCCCCGCGAACCAGAAGCCCATCGTGCCGCCGACGAAGCCGAACACCAGCCCTTCCACGGTCTTGTTCGGAGACAGGCTGGGCGCCAGCTTGTGCCGCCCGAAGAGGCGCCCCCCTGCGTAAGCGGTGGTGTCCGTGAGAAAGGTGCCGACCAGCACGTCGATCACCAGCGCGCCGCCGTGAACGGGCAGCTCGCGCAGGAGCACCGCGTGCGTGAAGGGGAGCCCGATCCACGCGATCCCGAACACGGTGATCGCCATCGAATGGGTCACCCCCTCTCGTGGCCCGCGGACCACCGCGAACGCGAACATGACCGGGAACGTCGCGGCCCCCACCAGCACGATCTGGAAATGGGTGCCGTACAGAGCGGCCAGCACCATCGCGGCGACGGCGGCGAAGGCGACCGGGATCATCGGTCGATAGCGGCGAGTCATCCGGAACAGCTCGCCGAGGCCGACGACGGCGAAGCCGATCATCGCGAGCGCGAACGGCAGGCCGCCCAGCGCAATCACCACGATCGCGACCACGATCCACGGCACGGCGACCCAGATCCGGGCCATGGTCTCCCTCCGCGGGCCGCTTCGCGTCGCCTGGTTCGGCGCGTCCGTGGTCGGCGGCTGCGCCCGACGGCGCAAGCGGCGGCCCGGCGGCCGCTCCCGCGGAGCGTGTGGCTCGGTCGCTTGCCGCGGCGGCCGGGGCGGAAAGTCCATCGTGGGGCGCGACCTTATAGGCAGGGCTTGGCTGGCCGCCCTAACGCGCTCCGAACCGACGCTTGCGCGCCTCGAACTCCTTCAGGGACTGCTCGAATGCCTCCCGGCTGAAGTCGGGCCAGAGCTCGTCGCGGAATACCAGCTCGGAATAGGCGCACTGCCAGAGCAGGTAGTTCGAGATCCGGAGCTCGCCGCTGGTCCGAATCAGAAGGTCCGGATCATGCATCTCGGGCGCGTAAAGGCCCGCCCGAAACTCCTCCTCCGTTGAGCCGTCGAACGCGGCGGCGGCGTCCAAGATCTCCGCCCTGCCGCCGTAATTGAAGGCGACGAAGAACCCGATCCGGTCGTTGCCTGATGTCAGGGACTCTGCCCACTCCATGCGCTCGACCAGCCCCGGGTCGATCCCCTCCCGGCGACCGATGAAGCGCATCCGCACCCCTTCCTCGTGGAGCTCCGGCGTCTCGCGCTCGATCCTCTCCAGGAACATTCGCATGAGGCCTTCCACCTCGCCCCGCGGACGGGACCAGTTCTCCGTCGAGAACGAGAACACCGTCAGCTCCTCGATGCCGAACTCGACGGCGTCACGCAGCCGTGCCTTGACGACGTCGGCCCCCACCTCGTGGCCCTCGATCGGCTGCAGCCCGCGCTGCCTGGCCCAGCGACCGTTGCCGTCCGTGATGATGGCTACGAACCTTGCCCCCGCGTCGCCGGGTGCCGGCACGCTCACACCTCGAGGATTTCCTCTTCTTTGGCCTTCAGCAGGGCTTCGATTTCGCTGGTCGCGCCGTCGGTGCGCTTCTGGAGCTCCGCCTCGGCGCGCCGCTCGTCGTCCTCACCGACCTCGCCCTCCTTCTTCAGCTCGCGCAGGTCGTGCATCACGTCGCGCCGGATGTTTCGCACCGCGACCCGGCTCTCCTCGGCCACGTTGTGCACCACCTTGACCAGGTCGCGGCGGCGCTCCTCGTTCAGCTCGGGGATCTGCAGCCGGATCACATTGCCGTCGTTTGAAGGCGTCAGCCCGAGGTCGGACTCGAGAATTGCCTTCTCGACGGACTTGATCGCGTTCTTGTCGTAGGGCGTCAGGGTGAGCAGCCGGGCGTCGGTGGCCGCGATCTGGGAGAGCTGGCGCAGGGGCGTCTCCGTGCCGTAATAGTCGACGACCACGCGATCGAGGAGGTGCGGGGAGGCGCGGCCGGTGCGCACCGTGGCGAGCTCGTGGCGGCACGCCTCCACCGACTTGGCCATCCGCTCCTTGGCGTCGGCGAGCAGCTCGTCGGTGAAGTCGCTCATTGCTTCTCTCGGGCCTTCTCCTCGCCTGTGACCCATCCCACGGCGCCGTCCGACGACACCAGGGTGCCCACACGCTCCCCGCGGACGATCCTATCTATGTTGCGCTCGTCCGCCATGTTGAAGACGTAGATCGGCAGGGCGTTTTCCATGCACAGCGTCAGCGCGGTCGAGTCCATCACCCGCAGCCCCCGCTCGATCGCCTGGCGATGGCTGATCTCGGGCAGGAAGTTCGCGTCCGGGACCTCCGACGGATCGGCGTCGTAGACGCCCTCGACGCCGTGCTTGGCCATCAGGATGGCCTCCGCGTGGATCTCCAGAGCTCGTAGCGCGGCAGCGGTGTCGGTGGTGAAGAACGGGTTCCCGGTGCCCGCGGCGAAGATCACGATCCGCCCCTTCTCGAGGTGGCGGATGGCCCGGCGGCGGATGTAGGGCTCCGCCACCTCCGTCACCTGAATAGCCGAGAGCACCCGCGTGTGTGCACCACGCTTCTCGAGCGCGTCCTGAAGGGTGAGCCCGTTCAGGACCGTGGCCAGCATCCCCATGTAGTCCGCGGTCGCCCGGTCCATGCCGCGGGCGGCCCCCTGTAGCCCCCGGTAGATGTTCCCGGCGCCCACGACGATCGCCATCTCGACTCCCCGGCCGGAGACCTCCTGAATCTGCATCGCGATCTGCTCGACGCGGTTGGCATCGGTGCCGTAGTCGAGCGAGCCCATCAGGGCCTCGCCCGAGATCTTCAGGAGGACGCGCTTGAACCTTGGCTCGGACACTGGCGCCTGCAGATCGTACGCACTACCCGTGGTGCTGCAGCGGAGAGCTCATCACTCATTCCTGGCCCACCGCGAACCTCGCGAAGCGCGCCACGCGCACGTTCTCTCCGGTCTTCGCCGCCAGTTCGGCACGCAGATCCTCGATGGTCCTGCCGTCGTAGCGGTCGGATCGAACGTGCTCCTGGTCGAGCAGGGCAACCTCCTTCGCCCATTTGGACAGCTGCCCGTCGACGATCTTGTCCACCACCTCCTCGGGCTTTCCCTCCTCGCGCGCCTTTGCCTCGAACACCGAGCGTTCTGCGTCCCGCGCCTCGCTGGGGATCTCCTCGGCGGACACGTAGACCGGTGGCGAAGGGGCGCCGGCGATGTGGATCGCGACCTCCCTGGCGAACTCCTGAAAGTCGTCGCTGCGGGCAACGAAGTCCGTCTCGCACTGGACCTCGACCAGCACGCCCACCTTCCCGGTTGCGTGAATGTAGGAGGTGACGATCCCCTCGCTGGTTGACCGACCGCGGCGCTTGGCAGCCGACGCCTGTCCCCTGACGCGAAGGACCTCGATCGCCTTGTCCATGTCACCACTCGCCTCGCCGAGGGCGGCCTTGCAGTCCATGATCGGGGCCCCGGTTCGCTCGCGGAGCTCCTTCACATCGGCAGCGGAGATCGCGGTCGCGTCGTTCACCGCTGCGTTTCCTCTCCGGCTGCCGTCGCGGACGCCGTGGCGTCCACCTCCGCCGCGGCCGCGGCCTGAGCTTGCTCGGCCTCCTGACGGGCTCGCTCCTCGGCTTCGGCCCGCTGGCGCTCCTCCTCCTGCAGGCGGCGCCGGTGCTCCTCCTCGGCCTGCCGCTTGGCCTCCGCCTGGCGCCAGGACTGCGCCGCCTCGTAGACGGCCTCGCCGACCGTCCGGATCACGAGCTCACAGGAACGGATCGAGTCGTCGTTCCCGGGGACGGGGTAGTCGACTGGCACAGGGTCGACATTCGAGTCCACGAGGGCGATGATCGGAATTCGCAGTCGCTCGGCCTCACGCACCGCGATCACCTCGGTCTTCAGATCGATGATCACCACCGCCTGTGGCAGGCGCTTCATCCCGCGAACGCCACCGAGGTTGTACTCGAGCTTCTCGAGCTCGGCCTCGCGGGCCATGCGCTCCTTGGTCGGCAGCAGGTCCAGCTGGCCCTCATCCTTCAAGCCGGTCAGCTCGTGCAGGCGCTCGATCCGGGCGGAGATCGTTTGGAAGTTGGTCAACAGCCCGCCGAGCCATCGCTGGTTTACGTATGGCATCTCACACCGCTTGGCCCATTCTTCGATCGCATCTCGGGCCTGCTTCTTCGTACCCACGAAGAGGATCGTTCCGCCCTTGCTGGCCACGTCGGCCGCGAACCGGCGCGCCTCGGCCAGCAGATGCTCCGTCTGCAGCAGGTCGATGATGTGGATCCCGTCGCGCTCCCCGAAGATGTACGGGCGCATGCGCGGGTCCCACCGCCGCGTCTGGTGGCCGAAATGCAGACCGGCCTCCAGCAGTTCCTTTATTCCAGGCTCGGACATGAGGCTCCCTTGTCTCGGTTCGGTTACTTCTCCTGGCGGTGCCGCGGGAACCCGGCGCATCTCGTGTGCCGGGCAGGGCCCCGAGCCTTCCTCCAGGGGTCGGTTACGGGTCGGGGTGAGTCTAGAGCCCAGCCGCCGGCGTCGGCTCTGGGCGGGTTCCTGTCGCTATCCGGCGATGCCCGCCGGGTCCGGCGGTTAGGCGGCCCTGGCGCGCGCCAGCGCCTGGCGAAGGTCGTCCGGCAGCGGCGAGGAGAACTCGAGCTCTTCCTCCGTAAACGGGTGCCGGAAGCCGAGCCCGGCGCTGTGCAGGAACTGCCGCGCGAGGCCGTGGCGGCCGGCATGCCCGTAGCGTGGGTCGCCCGCGACCGGGTGACCGATCGAGGCGAAGTGGGCCCGGACCTGGTGGGTGCGGCCGGTCTCCAGGCGCACCTCGACCAGGGCGTCGGCCGACAGCAGCTCGAGAACCCGGAAATGGGTCCGTGCCTGGCGGGGCGCCCGGCCGCCAACCGCCCGGCGCTCCGGGGCCCTGTAGTCCCGTCCAAGGGGGGCGTCGATCGTTCCGGTACGGGAGCGGGGATGGCCTTCGACCAGCGCCCGATAGGTGCGCCGCACTTCTCTCTGCTTGATCTGCGGGGCCAGCCTGCGGTGGGCCTCGTCCCCGCGTGCAACGAGCATCAGCCCGGACGTGTCCTTGTCCAAGCGGTGGACGATTCCCGGCCGCTGCGGATCCTCGCCCCCGGCGAGGAGCTCTCCCAGTAGATCGACGAGCGTCGGGCCCTTGTGCCCAGGTGCCGTGTGGACCACCAGGCCCGGTGGCTTCTCGATCACCGCCAGCCACTCGTCGGCGTGGACGATCCGGGGCTGGAGGCTCACGCCTGGCGCCTTACCCGGAACCGGCCGATCCCTCGCTCCGTCCCGCCGCTCCCAGCGATGAGGCCACGAGCCCCACGGCTCCCAGGGTGATGGCCACATCGGCCAGGTTGAAGGCCGGCCACAGAGGGAGGTCGATGAAATCCGTCACGGCATCCGCACGAACTCGGTCGGCGAGGTTGCCGAGCGCGCCGCCGGCCAGGAGCCCGACTGACAGCCACAGGCCGGGGCGCCGCGGGTCCGTCGCGAACCAGACGAGAATCAGCGCCAGGGCGACGACCGTCACCGCGAGAACGAGTCCCTGCCCGTCTCCGATGCCGAACGCCAGCCCCCGATTGGCCGTATTGGTCAGATCGACCCCGAGCGCGACGCTCTCGCGTTGGCCAGGGTCCAGGGAGGAGACGATGATCGCCTTCGACACCTGGTCGATCAGGACCACGGCGCCACAACAGGCGAGCATCCAGCGCCAGGCGCCCAACGTCTCGCTCACCTGCGGCGAGCTCAACCGCGAATCAGCCCTACCACCACACCCTGGGCGATCAACAGCAGGATGATCGCCAGGATCGGGCTCAGATCGAGGGCGAAGCCACCGCCGCCGATCGGTGGCAGGAACCGCCGAAAGACATTCAGGTAGGGATCCGTGACTTCCTCGACGAAGCCGACCGCGGCCCGCAGATAGCGGTTGTAGGGGATGCGCGGGATCCAGCTCAGGAGCACCCGGATGAAGATCAGGATCAGGTAGACCAGGAAGAGCGCCCCGACGTAATCCGCGATGTCGTCGCGGGTGATCGCCAGCAGCACGGTCACCGGACCCGCTCCAGCGAGGCGTTGACGGCGCTCGCGAGGGCATCGTCGACCACGCCCTCGAGCTTGGCCAGACCCGCCTCGGTTGCCCCGCCCGGAGATGCGACCGCCTTGCGAATGGCGGCCGGGTCCCGCTTTGTGAGCAGCGCCGCGGTGCCCGCCAACGCGCCGGCGACGAGCTCGCGCGCAAGTCCCGCGTCAAGGCCCTCCCCCTCCCCGCTTCGCGCCAGCGCCTCGGCGACGAGCGCGATGTATGCGGGGGAGCTGGACATGATGGCCATCGCCGCGTCGATCTGTGTCTCCTCGAGCCGGACGAGCGTCCCCAGCAGCCCCAGGAGATCAAGCAGGCTCTCCTCGAGCTCGGCCGGCATCGCCTGGGGCTTCGCGTAGCAGAGCACGCCGTGGCGGACCTCGACGGGCTGGTTGGGCATCACGCGCAGCACCGGAACCCCAGGGAACGCCCCGGCAATCCGCTCGGTCGGGGTCGCGGCGAGCACCGAGATCAGAGCCGGCGCGGTGCCGTCGAGCTCGGCGGCAACGTCATCCAGCGCGGCAGGCTTGACGGCGAGCACGAGCACGTCCGATTCGTCCGCAAGCTCCGAGAGCCCTGCGAGCGTTCCGCCTCCCACCTCAGCGGCCACTGCGGCGGCGCGCTCCGCGTCCAGGTCGCAGAACAGCATTTCCTCCGGTCCGCCGTCGCCGGCGGCCCAGCCGCGCGCCATCGCCGCGGCCATGTTTCCGGCACCCGCGAACCCAACCTTCATGGCCGGCAAGCGTAGCCGCCCCGGGGCTCAGGACTGGTTGAAGAACCCCTTCTCGATCAACCGAGCCTTCTCCTCGGCGGAGACCTCCACGTTGCGGGGCGTCAACAGAAAGGTCTTCTCGGCGATCTTCTGCATGCCGCCCCCGAGCGCATAGGTGAGGCCCGAGGTGAAGTCGATCAGCCGCTTCGCGAGCTCGTTGTCGGTGGTCTGCAGGTTGAGGATCACCGGAACGGCCTGCTTGAACTTGTCGGCGACCTCCTGGGCGTCGTTGAAGCTGTACGGCGTCACCAGATGGACGCGGACGTCGGCCCCGTTGCCGGCAACGGGCCGGAGCGTACGCGTGCGTCCAGCACCCACCGGCTCGTCGTCGGCGAAGATGTCGTCGATCTCGTCCCGCCCGCGGCGCCGGTCGCGGAGCGGGCTGACCGTTCCGGAACGCGTCGCGGGCCCCTCGTAGTACTCGCCGTGGGTTCCCGTGTCGGGCTCGTACAGGTCGGGCTCCTGGTACTCGGGATCCTCGGCGAGCCCGAAATAAACCAGTGCACGGTGCCATGTGTCGCGGAAGGCCATCGCTCAGCGTACGTTCGCCGTCGGGGCGGACTTTTCCTCTACGGGATTGTGACGACTCCGGAGGCGAAACGCCGCCTTGGGGCCCTACCTACCGGTAGAGGACCGTGCCCAGCCGCAGGATCGTCGCCCCTTCCTCGACGGCCACCTCCCAGTCCTGGCTGGTGCCCATCGAGAGCCTCTCCAGGCCGTGCTGCCCGGCGAGCTCGGCAAGGCGTGCGAAGGCCGGTCGCGAGGCCTCCGGCTCCGTGCTCTCCGGCGGCATGGTCATCAAACCGACGACCGGGACGGGACAGCGGTCGATGAAGTCGCCAAGCTCCGCCGGCCTGACGCCCCCCTTGCTCGCTTCGCCGGCCATGTTCACCTCCACGAGAACCTCGATCCCCGGCTGGGCGTGACGCTCGAGCTGGGCAAGGACGGAGTCGCTGGCCACGGAGTGGATCAACCTGACGAGAGGAAGGATCCGCTTGACCTTGCGGCTCTGAACGTTCCCGATGAAGTCCCACGTGAACGCGTCGCCCCAGCGCTCGCGCTTGGCCTCCAGGTCCTGAAGCCGGTTCTCACCGACGAGTGTTACTCCCGCCTCCGCCAGCGCCCCCATCTCCTCTGCCGGCACGTACTTCGTAGCCGCGAGGATCTCGACCCCCGGGCCGGCGCGCTCGCGGACCCGCTCCAGGTTGGCACGTACTGTGTGTGCGTCCAGGGGCATCACGGAATAAAGCCGCCGGAGGCCTCGGCTTGGCCTCCGTTTCCGGCGGGTTCGGGCGCCAACGGGGCGGCAGGTTCACTCGCCCGAACCGCGACTTCGTCGCTAGCCCAGACGAGGCCGGCTTGGCGCCCGGTGCGCCCCCCGTCGCGGCGGTGCGAGAAGAAGAGCGCAGGCTGACAGCTTGTGCACTCCTCGGCGACCTGCACTGATTCGACTCCGGCCCGCTCGAGCAGGAGCCGGACCGCTCGCCGCAGGTTGAGCATCCGGCCCCGGGCGACGTCCAGTCCCAGTCGCTCGAAGGCGGCCAGGACGTCTTGGCCCACCTCGTAGCAGCATGGGCCGATCCCGGGACCGACCGCAGCGGCTCTCGCCTCCACCTCGTGAACGCCGCGCTCGACGATCCCCGCCGCGAGACCGCGCCAGCCGCAATGGATCATCGCGACACCGCCGGGGCCTGCAAGCGCCACCGGCAGGCAATCGGCGACGAACACGAGCGGCGCCACGTTGGTCAGGGCCGTTGCCTGCCCGTCGGCCTCCGGCAAGCCCGGAGCCGGATTGGTGTAGACGCCGGGCTCGGGCGGTTGATCCCGCCGAACCACCGCCGCGCCGTGCACCTGCCTACCGATCAAGACGCGCTCGGGATCGATTCCCACCGCGGCGGCGAGGCGGTGGCGGTTCTCACCCACGGCGTCCGGCAGGTCTCCGGTCAACCGTCCCAGGTTCAGGCTCATGAAGGGGCCCTCGCTGACGCCGCCGAGGCGGGTGCTGAACGCCGCCTGGGCACCCGGCAGCTCGGCCTCGAGCCACTCGATCCCGTCGAGTTCTCGCCAGAGCACGCCCGCCTACCGGCCACCGGCCCCGGGCTTGGTGCCACCGGCCCCGGGTTTGGTGGTGGGCCGGGTCGTAGTCGTGGGGGGAGCCGTGGTCGTCGTGGTGGGGGACGTCGTCGAGTACGTGGTGGTGGGGTACGTGGTGGGCGCGTACGTAGTGGTGGTCGTGGTGGGCGCGGTCGTCGACCCGGACTCGGCCGATCTCAGCTTTTCGGCGAAGCCGGAGAGTCCATCATCAAGCTCGATCTCGATCCGATTGAGGATGTACGGATGGGCGGCGGTGGCGGACCCGAATACCTCGGCCTGCGCCCCGACGTAGCCGGCCCTGTGCACCGCGGAGATCACCGTGTCGTCGTAGAGGCCCGAGGGGTAGCTGAAGTTTTCCACCGGAACGCCGAAGCGCCGCTTGAGAATCTCACGCGAGCCGGCCACCTCTCGCTCCAGCTCGGCCGGGTCGAGGGTGGTGAGGTCGGGATGGGTGGTGCTGTGCGAACCGAGCTCCCAGCCGGCATCGAGCATCTTCTTCACGTCGGCTTCCGGGAGGTCGGATCCCTGAACGACCAGGTTGAGCACGCCTTTCCAACCCAGATGCTGCAGTTCGGGAAACGCCGCGACGTACTGGCTGAGGTAACCGTCGTCGAAGGTGATCACGATCGGCTTCGACGGCAACTCGCCATGCTCGTACCAAGCGGTCTCCACCTGGGTGAGGGTCACCGCCTCGTAGCCTTTGTCCTTCAGCCATTGCATCTGCCGCTGGAAGTCGGCTTGCGGCACGAAATCCTGCGGAAACTCAGCGCCCGACACTGGCGGCTGGATCGCGTGGTACTCGAGGATCGGCACCGGACCTGGGTGCGGTTTCCAATCCGCGGGGTAGGTGGTCGTTGCCTGCTGCGAGCTCCCGCCCGTCTGGCTCTGTTGAGCCTCGGTGCTGGCGGTTGTCGAGTCGTTGCCGCCCCCGAGACTGGTGACCCCCACAGCGACCACCGCCCCCGCCACCGCGAGCAGGGCTCCGAGAGCGAGGCGGCGACGCAGGCGTCGGCGGCGCGCCGCCTCGGCACGCTTCAGCTTCAGGTCCTCTGGGAGCTCGGTGAGGTACCTAGGCTCGTCGTAAAGGGGGTCGGTCATCACGAGGAGGGTTGCGAGCAGCGGGTGGTGCCCAACACCGCTCAGGGGCCATTTTCGCGCGCCGCGGCAAGCGCCGCTCGAAGCTCCTCGCTTCTGCCACTGACCTCCCCATCGAGTTTCGCGTCCAGAGCCTCGCGAAGCCCCCGCCCCACCGCCGGCCCCTCGGCGACGCCCTCTGCGATCAAGTCGCTGCCGGTGATCTCCAGCCGCACTGCCCGCCACTCGGCGAGGTACCGATCGAGCCACTCGGCGCCAAGCGCCCTGGCGAGCGCAAGCTCGACCCCCGTGCGCCCGCGAGCGCCCTCGACGGCCTCAGAAGGGCGCCTGGGCTCCGCGGCAGCGAGCTCCCGCGCCTGGTCCACCCCACGGCCCAGCGCCGCCGCCAACACGGCGTCGGTGCGGGGAGCAACCGCCCGCCATGGCTCCTCGGCCGTCAGCTCTCCCACCGCCCCGGCCAGGTCGACGAGCTCGGGACGTAGGTCGAGCAACCCCCATTCGCGCAGCAACTCGAACGCCTTGGGCGGCGCGGCCTCGGCCGCCAGCTTTCGAAGCTCGGTCTCCGTCCGGTCGCGTGAGACCGAGGAGAGGTCCGCGCGCCGAATCAGCTCCTCGCTCGCGCGCTCCAGCGTGAACCCGTAGCGCCCTGCGTACCGTGCGGCCCGCACGGCCCGGGTTGGGTCGTCCTCGAACGAACCGGGATGCAGCACGCGCAGCTCCCCGCGGCGCAGGTCATCCAAGCCTCCGTGAGGATCGATGAGCTCCGGATCGCCCCGCAGCGGGACCGCCATCGCATTGACGGTGAAATCGCGGCGGGCGAGGTCGGCGGCCAGGGGTGCGGGGTGGACCTCCGGGAGCGCGCCGGGGCGCGCGTAGGTCTCGCTGCGCGCCGCCGCCAGATCGACCTCGAGGCCGTCGACGCGAACCGACGCGGTGCCGAAGCGCTCGTGGGCGCGCGTCTCCCCACCCAGTCGCCGGGCGAGCTCCGCAACGTCGCCCTCCACCGCGACGTCGATGTCCACCCGGCCGCGACCCAGCAGGAGATCGCGCACCGCTCCACCGACCAGGAAGGCCGCCACCGGGGAGGCAGCCTCGCGCAGGCGATCGATGCCCGGGAGCGCCGCCAGGCGCTCCCCCAGTCGCTGGGGCTCGATCTCGGCTTCAGAAGGCGGCATGGAGCCTGGTTACGGGGCCGTGGGACCCGTTCCCTACCATGACGGGCTTCGCGGATGGCTCGCGTGCTCGACATCTGGCGCTCCTGGAGCGTCCGGCGCAGGCTTGCCGTGGCCGGCGGCGCCGCCGTCGCCCTGGCCGGCCTGGCGCTCGCCATCTACCTGATCACCAAGCGCCCCGGGGATGTTTCCAACCCCGACGCCGCCTTCAACAAGGAGAAGCCTGTGGCGCTGAAGACTGTGGACTGGCCGCTCTACGGCCACGACCTGGAGCGCACGCGCTACCTGGCCGGGAAGGGGCTGGATCCGCCCTTCCGCTCCTCGCAATGGAGCTTCCAGGCCGGCAAGCTGCTCGAGTTCCAGCCGATCGTCGTCAAGGACAGGCTGTACTTCATGGACAAGGACGGGACCTTCTACGCGCTCAGCACGGACAAGGGCCGGGTCCAGTGGAAGCGCAGGATCGGGTCGCTGAACGCCTCCGCGCCCGCGTATGCAGACGGCCGGCTGTTCGCCGTCAACCTGGAGCCGCCGCAAATCGTGGCGCTTCGCCCGAACGACCACGGCAGCAAGGTGCTCTGGCGCCACCCGCTGCCCGGGCGCAGCGAGTCATCGCCCCTTGTTCACGGTGGCAAGGTGATCTTCGGCTGCGAGTCCGGGGACATCTTCGCGCTGGACGAGAAGACCGGTAAGACGAAGTGGACCGTGTCAACCGCGGGACCCGTCAAGGGAGCCCTTGCCTACAGCGACGGGACGGTGTTCGCGGGCAACTATGCGGGAGAGGTGCTCGCGATCGACACCTCGACCGGAAACGTCAGATGGACGTCCCATACCCAGGGCGGCGGCCTGCTGCGCGGCGGCAGCGTCTACTCCACTCCTGCAGTGGCCTGGGGCCGGGTCTACGTCGGCAGCCTCGATGGACGCATCTACAGCTTCGTGGCGAAGACGGGCGAGCTGGCCTGGAGCCACTCGACGGGCGCCGAGGTGTATCCGTCGCCCGCGGTGGCGGACACCCCTCACTCTCCACCCACCGTCTATGCAGGCTCGCAGGACAAGCACTTCTACGCGCTCGACGCCCGCACTGGGGAGCTGCGCTGGGAGCATCCCGTCGGCGGGGTGGTCCTCGGCTCCTCCAGCGTGATTGGAGAGACGGTCTACGTCGCGATGATCGGGCCGAACATCGGCACCTTCGGCTACAACGTCAAGAAGGGGAAGAAGGTGTTCGAATCCGACCAGGGCGAGTACAACCCGGTGATCTCCGACGGGAAGAAGCTCTATCTGACCGGATATTCGACGATCCGCGCCTTCAAGCCGAAGCCGTCGGGTCACCACAAGGACAAGGGCGGTGACGAAGCACCGCACAAGGACAAGGGCGGCAAGTAGCTACGGACGTACCGGGATGCCGGCCGCGTGGAGGTGCTGCTTTGCCTCGCGGACGGAGTGGGTGCCGTAGTGGAAGATCGAGGCGCACAGCACCGCGTCGGCGTGTCCCTCGACGATCCCCTCCGACAGGTGACGAAGCTCGCCGGCGCCACCCGACGCGATGACGGGCGCCGCGACTGCATCGGCGACCGCGCGAGTCAGCTCGAGGTCGTACCCCTCGGTCGTCCCGTCGCGATCCATGCTCGTCAGGAGCACCTCTCCAGCCCCGCGCTCAGTCGCTTCGCGCGCCCAGGCGACGGCCTCGCGACCTTCAACGAGGGTCCTCCCACCGTCGATGTAGGTGTCCCAACCGCCGTCACGACGCTTGGCATCGATCGCAATCACGACGCATTGCGCGCCGAACACTTCGGCCAGCTCGCCGATCAGCTCGGGCCGCGCCAGCGCGGCGGAATTGACCGACACCTTGTCCGCGCCGGCGTCCAGCACCGCCTGGGCATCGGCCGCCGAACGGATCCCGCCCCCGATCACGAATGGGATGAAGACGTTGTCGGCGGTTCGCCGCGCCAGCTCAACGATGGTCTCCCGCCGCTCGTGGGAGGCGGTGATGTCCAGGAACACCAGCTCGTCGGCCCCCTCGGCGTCATAACGGGCGGCAAGCTCCACCGGATCGCCCGCGTCGCGCAGGCCGACGAAGTTGGTCCCCTTGACCACCCTGCCGGCGTCCACGTCGAGGCACGGGATGACGCGCTTCAAAGCCACGTCAGCGAGGGTAGCGCCGCGTCGGCTATGCCCTTCCGGTGACGGCCTTCTTGACCAGCGACAACAGCTCGTCCTGCTCTCGCTTGGTGAGGCTCGAGCGCCGGCCCTTTGACTTGCGGACCAGCCCTCCCAACCGTTCGCGGTCGCCCGCCTCGAGGTTGTTCCAGGCACGCCTACCGTGCTGGTAGATCCACCTGGCGCTGGCATAGAGGGTCAGCCACGGGATCGTGCGGCCGCGGGCGACCAGACGGGAGATGGCGCCGGCCATCGGCCCAACCTACTTCCTCAGCGCAGCTTGCCCCTCGGCGACGGTGAAGCGGCCCTCGTACAGGGCCCGTCCAACGATCACCCCGGCGAGACTGTCCAGGCCCAACCCGGCCAGCTCGCGCAGGTGTTCGAGCGAGCCGACGCCGCCCGAGTAGATCAGCTCTGCGCCGCCGTCGGCGGCCGCCCCGGCCGCCGACCGAAGGCCCTCGATGGAGGGGCCCTGCAGCGTCCCGTCGACATCCACGGGCGTGTAGACGAAGCGGCGCACGCCACGCCCGGCAAGCTCGGCGATCAGGTCGTTCGCCGTCGCCCCCGTTTGACGCTCCCAGCCCTCGATCGCGACTCGGCCGGAGCGTGCGTCCACGCCCGCGACGATCCGGTCTCCGTGCTCAGCGGCTAGCGCCTCGACGAGCTCCGGTCGGGCAAGCGCCGCCGTGCCGAGCACCACCCGCTGGGCTCCTGTGGCCAGCGCACCGGCGACGGCCTCCGCGTCCCGCAACCCGCCTCCGACCTGGATCGGGACCCCCGCCCCGGTCGCGATCCGCCTCACGTGCTCGAGGTTCTCGGGGCTGCCCGACCGCGCCCCGTCGAGGTCCACGACGTGCAGGAACCTCGCACCCTGTTCGACCCAGCGGCCGGCGGCATCCGCCGGGTCGGCGTCGTACACCGTCTCGCGACCGTAGTCGCCGCGCTCCAGCCGCACCGCATGCCCGCCCCGGATGTCGATTGCGGGTACTAGAACCACGTCAAGCCGGCACGGAGGCGCAGATGCGCGCGAAGTTCGCCAACAGGCGCAGGCCGGCGGCGCTCGACTTCTCCGGATGAAACTGCACCCCATACAACGGTGGATCGGCGACTGCGCAGACGAAGCGCTCGCCCCACTCGGCTGTGCCGAGCACGTCGCTCTCGTTGGAAGGACGAACCCCGAACGAGTGCACGAAGTAAAACGGCGTCTGCGTGGCCAGGCCCTCGGTGAGCTCCGAGCTGCGTTCCCAGCGAACCTGCTCCCAGCCGATGTGGGGCAGCTTCCGGCCACGCGTGTCGAGCTCGGTCACCTCGCCGGCGATCAGGCCCAGGCCCTCCGCCCCGCCCTGCTCGGTCGAGCGCGCGAGCAGGAGCTGAAGCCCGAGGCAGATCCCGAGCACGGGCCTGCCCGCATGCAGACGCTCGGCCACGAGCGCGTCGAGCTCCAGCTCACGCACCCAGCGCATGGCGGCGGGGAAGGCACCAACGCCGGGCAGGATGACCCCGTCCGCGGCACGCACGACCATGGGATCCGCGGTGATCGAGGCCTCGGCGCCGACCCGTTCGAGCGCCTTCTCCACCGAGCGCAGGTTCCCCATCCCGTAATCGAGAATCGCGATTCGGGTCATCGTGGATGCCGGCGGCATCAGGTCAGGGTCCCCTTGGTGGACGGGACTCCGGTTTCGAGCGGGTCCACCTCAACGGCTTGGCGCAGCGCTCTGGCAAACGCCTTGAAGCACGCCTCGATCATGTGATGCGCGTTGGAGCCGTAACGCGTGCCGACGTGGAGGGTGAGCTTCGCGTTGACGGCCACGGCGCGAAAGAACTCCTCCGTGAGCTCCACGTCGAAGCCGGCGATCGAGACCGGCGGCAACTCGGCCTCGAACAGGCACAGCGGCCGGCCGGACACGTCGATTGCGCAAATCCCGAGCGCCTCGTCCATGGGGACGGCGGCGTAGCCATAGCGGCGAATCCCAGCGCGGTCGGCCAGCGCCCGGTCCACCGCCTGTCCGAGCACGATGCCGACGTCCTCGACCGTGTGATGCGCCCCGGTCTCCAGATCGCCGGTCGCCTCCACACGTAACCCCAATCGTCCGTGGCGGCCCAGCAACTCGAGCATGTGGTCGAGGAAGCCGACCCCAGTGGCGGCCGACACCTCTCCCCCGTCGAGGTCGAGCGCGAGCTCAACCGTCGTCTCGCGGGTCTTTCGCGAAATCTCCGCTGTGCGGCTCATCTTCGTCTGTTGCTCATCTGAATCGTGAAATTACCTGCAAAACCGGGATCTTCGCTGATCAGCCGCGGGCGCGAGCCTGTGCGGACTCGCCGTGCACGGGAAAGCCCTCGACGCGCGCGAGGGCGGCCACGTGGCCGGCGAGGGCGCTTGCCGAGGCACTCGGCAAGGTGACCACCGAGGTCCGGCGTCGGAAGGTTCCCGGGCCCAGCGGGCCGCCGAACCGCGCCGCGCCCCCGGTCGGCAGGACGTGGTTCGAGCCCGCCGCGTAATCGCCGAACGCGGCCGCACCTCCTGCCCCGACGAACACGCAACCGGCCACCCGGGCCCGCGCTACGGTCTCGTCAGCCCCCTCGAAGGCCAGCTCGAGGTGCTCAGGGGCCACCGCGTCGGCGAGCGTCAGCGCCTGCTCGAGCCCCCGCGTGTAGACGAGGACCAGCGTCGTGTCCGCCACGCTGGGGCGGTCCGGGACCAATTCGGAAACCAGCTCCGCGATCCGGTCGAGGAGGGCGAGGTCCGCCGAGGCCACGATCAGGGGGCTGTCGTCGCCGTGCTCGCCCTGCGCGCAGAGGTCAAGCGCGATCCACTCGGGATTCGCCATCCCGTCCGCGACCACCATCAGCTCCGTCGGCCCGGCGAACCCGTCGATTCCGACCTTTCCCCACACCGACCGCTTCGCCTCCGTCACGTAGCGATTGCCGGGTCCTGCGATCAGGTCGACCGGATCGATCGTCTCCGTGCCGAAGGCCAGGGCCGCAATCGCCTGGGCTCCGCCCATGGCGTAGACCTCGTCGACGCCCGCCAGCACGCAGGCCGCGAGCACCCCAGCGTTGGGCCGGCCCGCAGCGCCGGGTGGGCTCGCCACGCAGATGCGCGCGACTCCCGCGACGCGCGCGGGGATGCAACACATCAGGACCGACGACGGATAGGCCGCCCTCCCGCCCGGTGCGTAGACGCCCGCGGTCGCGATGGGCTCGTCGCGCACCTCGACCCGCTGGCCCTCGGGCAGATCGGACGTCGCCGGGCGCATCCGCACCTCCAGCTCGGCGCGGGCTACGGCTTCGATGTTGTTCGCAGCCACGCGCATGGCATCGCGCACCTCGGGCTCGAGCAGGCCGGGTGCAGCGGCCACAGCCTCCGGATCGACCCGAAACGACTCCGGCACCGCTTCATCGAGTCGTTCGGCGACCTCTCGCAGCCCGGCGTCACCGCCCGTCCGGACGCTTTCGACGATGCGCGCGACGTCGGCGGTCACCGCGTCGTCCGCCGGCGCAAGCGCGCGCAGCCGGCCGGCGAACGCGGGCGCTTCTTTGCCGTCCCACTCCGCCCGCTCGATCCTCACGTCGGTGTCACCTCCCGCAGCTGTTCGGCCAGGGCGTCCACCTCGGTCGCGCGCAGCTTGTGGACCACGCGGTTTGCCACGAGCCGGGCGGTGCAGCGGGCGATCTCCTCACGGACCTCGAGCTGGTTCTCGGTCAGCGTCCTCCCTGTGTTGACGAGATCCACGATCCCGTCGGCCAGTCCCACGATCGGCGCCAGCTCGACCGACCCCTTGACCTCGATCACCTCCGCCTGGCGACCCGTGTCCAGGAAGTAGCGCGCGGCCGTGCGTGGGTACTTGGTCGCAATCCGCATCGCACCGAGCCGCCGCTCCACTTCGCCCAGGCTCTCGTCGCCCACCCTGCCGGCCAGCACCATCCGGCAGGCCCCGTAACCAAGGTCGAGAAGCTCGTAAACGGCGCGGTCGCGCTGCTCGAGCAGCACGTCCTTGCCCGTGATGCCGAGATCGGCGGCGCCGGCCTCAACGTAGGTGGGCACATCCGAGGGGCGCATCGTGACGAGCACCAGCCCATCCGTGCCAAACACCAGCGAACGTGACTCCGTGCGCATCTCGCGGGTGTCCGTGCCGATCCTGTCGAGCAACTCGAGGGTGCCCTCGAACAGCGCCCCCCGCGGCACGGCAAGCTTCAGCGGCCCTCCGACGCGCGGTCGCGTTGCCTCCACCTCCGTCCCCCTCACGAGCCCGCCTCCTGCACGACCCGCTGCTCCTCCGCCTGCGCCACGTGCAGCCGTTCCAGGTAGAGGGCGAAGCCCGCAGCCGGGAGCGGTCGCCCGAACCGCCCCATCAGCTCGTCGTAGCGCCCGCCGCCGCCGAGCACGTGCCCGAGCGCGGGATCGTAGACCTCGAGAATGGCGCCCGTGTAGTAGCCGAGGTCCCGGAGCAGGCCCAGGTCGACGTTGACCCGCTCGGCGACGCCGCGAGCCGCGAGCGCTTCGTAGGTGGCGGCAAGGCGCTGGGTGGCCCGCTCCACCGCCCCGCCACCCAGCTCGCGGGCGCGATCCAGCGCCTCAGGACCACCGCGGAGGTTCGGGAGCCGCAGCAGCGTTTCCCGCTCGCGGTCGCCTATCGCGAGCTCATCGACCTCCGCCTCCAGCCCGACCAGGTCGTGCTCGGCCAGCACCTCCAGGATGCGGTCGCGGCGGCTGTTCGAGACGCCCAGCTCATCCAGGAGCTGGCGGTAGAGATCAGCGTCACCCAGGCCGATCACCGCCCTCGTCAATCCAGCAGCATCCAGCGCCGCGCTCAGGACCTCGACCACCTCGGCGGTCCCGTCCGGCGCCTCCGCCCCGATCAGCTCCACGCCGGCCTGAGCGAACTCGCGCATCTGGCCTCGCTGGGGACGGATCGCCCGGTAGGCGCGCGCGATGTAGCAGAGCCTGAACGGAGGCTCGGCGCCGACGAACCGCGTCGCCGCCAGGCGGGCGATCGGGATCGTCATGTCGGAGCGCATCGCCAGCAGCTCGCCGCTCTCGTCGAAGAAGCGGTACGCGGCGGGCGCGCCGCGATCGTCGCCGCGCGCGAGTACCTCGTGGTACTCGATCGTCGGCGTCGCCACCTCGCCGTAGCCGAACCGTTCGAAGGCGTCGGCCAGCGCCGCCTCGAGGCGCCGCAGCTCCCGCATCTCGTCGGGAAGCACATCTCGAGTACCCGGTGGAATCCTGTGGGTCATCGCGGTAAGAGGGTATGGGCTAACGACGAAGCCGCGGTTTCAACATAACTCCGCCGGAAGCCTCGGCTTCGCCTACGTTTCCGGCGGGCGAGGGCTCCGGCCTGACCCGGCAGGCCCTTTCGCAACTGCGGCGGATTGACGTCAGGCCGGAATCGGTTCCACAGAAACACGTTCGATGCGGGCACCGAGTTCGCGCAACCGCAGATCAATCCGCTCGTAGCCGCGGTCGATCTGGGCGACGTTGCCGATCTCGGAGGTCCCATCGGCGGCAAGGGCCGCGATGAGCATCGCCATGCCGGCCCGGATGTCCGGGCTATCGACTCGCTCGCCGTGAAGACGGCTCGGACCGCTCACGATCGCCCGGTGGGGATCGCAGAGCGTAATCCGAGCGCCCATCGCGACGAGCTTGTCGACGAAGAACAGCCTGTTCTCGAACATCTTCTCGAAGATAAGCACAGTGCCGCGAGCCTGCGTTGCGAGCGCGACCGCGATCGAGGTGAGGTCCGCGGGGAAGGCTGGCCAGGGGCCATCCTCGATCTTCGGAATCGCGTCCCCCAGATCAGCCTTCACCTCCAGCGCCTGCTCGGGCGGCACCAAGACATCGCGGCCCTCGACCATCGACTGCAGGCCCAGGCGGCGAAACTGGCGGCGGATCGCCACCAGATCCTCGGGCTCGGCGTCGCGGATGCGCAACTCCCCCTTGGTGGCGGCGGCGAGGGCCATGAAACTGGCCACCTCGATGTGGTCGGCGCAGATTCGATGCTCGGCGCCACCCAGCTTGTCGCGCCCGTGCACCGTCATCACGTTCGAGCCGACACCGTCGATCTGCGCGCCCATCTTGACCAGCAGGCGCGCGAGATCCTGGACGTGCGGCTCGCAGGCGGCGTTTCCGATCGTCGTCGGCCCCGGCGTCAGTGCGGCCGCCATCAGCGCGTTCTCGGTGCCCATCACCGAGGGCTCGTCCATGAACAGCGCGCACGGCTTCAGGCCACTCGCCGGTGCGTCGATCTCGATCCAGCGGTCGCCATCCACCCTGGCGCCCATGTCGCGAAAGGCGTCCAGGTGCGGGTCCAGGCGCCGCCGACCGATGAAGTCGCCACCGGGTGGCGGCATCCTGGCCTGGCCGAAGCGCGCCAGGAGCGGCCCGGCAAGCAGGAACGAGGCGCGGATTCGGGTGGCGAGACTCTCGTCCAGCGACGTGTCCGTGACGCCGTCAGCCTGGAGGCGGATCTCGTTCTCCCCGCTCCAGTGGACTTTCGCGCCGAGGCGCTCGAGCAGGGCAAGCTGGGCCTCGGTGTCCCTGATCCGCGGCACGTTGGAGAGCACGATCTCCTCCTCGGTGAGCAGACAGGCGGCGATCTCCGGGAGGGCCGCGTTCTTGTTCCCGGCAGCGACGATCTCGCCAGAAAGCGGACCGCCTCCCTGTATCACGAGCTTGTCCATCTGGGCTGGAGGGCTAGGGTAACAACGGCCCATGCCTGAACCCACGCGCGAGGACGCCTGGAACCTGGTTGGTGAATGGATCTCGTCCGAGTCGTTGCGCAAGCACCTGCTCGGGGTGGAGGCCGCTATGCGCGCCTACGCTCGCGAGGGCGGCGAAAACGAGGACCTGTGGGGAATCACCGGCTTGGTTCACGACCTCGACTACGAGCGCTACCCCGACCTCGACACGGGCCATCCTCGACACGCGCTCAAGGAGCTCGAGGCCCGCGGCTATCCCCAGGAGGTGATCGATGCCGTCGCCGGGCACGCGGAGTTCCTTGGCGTGCCCCGCGAGACGCCACTCGCAAAGACGCTCTTCGCTGTCGACGAGCTGTCCGGCTTCATCGCCGCCTGCGCCCTCGTGCGGCCGACCGGGATCGAGGGCATGACGCCGAAGTCGGTTCGCAAGAAGCTCAAGCAGCCCTCGTTCGCAGCGGGCGTCGATCGCGATCAAGTTCGCCGCGGCGCGGAGGAGCTCGGCGTCGACTTCGACCAGCACGTCGCCTTCGTGATCGAGGCGATGGCCGAGCGGGCCGATGAGCTCGGCCTCGCGCCGCAGCCTCAGTCGCCCGCGTGAGACGCGGCTGGAAGATCCTGATCGGCGCCTTGGTCGCACTGGCGATCCTGCTCGCGGTGAACACGATCGTCCTCAATCAGGAAACGAAGGGAGCCGAGGTGACCGTGAGCGGGGGTCGCATCCTCGACCTCCCCGGCGGTGCCGTGCAGGTGGTCGAACAGGGTCCAACCGCCGGTAAGCCGGCCGGCCGCAAGGCCGCCGCCGGACTCCCGATCGTGCTCCTGCACGGCTTCGGCGCCTCACTTCATTGGTGGGACCGGGTGGTTCCCCTGCTGGCGAGGCGCCATCGGGTCATCCGCATCGACCTGCTGGGCTTCGGCGGCTCCGAGAAACCGAAGAGCGGCTACTCGATGGAGGACCAGGGGCGCCTCGTCGCCCTGGCCCTGGGCAAGCTGCACGTGCGAGGCGCAGTCGTCGTCGGCCACTCGATGGGGTTCAGCGTGGCGACGGCGCTCGCCGCGGAGTCGGGTGAGCTGGTCGATCGCCTGGTGGACATCGATGCCGGCCCGGACCCCAGCTTCGGAGACCTGCCGTTCCTGGCCAAGCTCGCGTCGGCGCCGGTGATCGGGCAAGCCCTGCGCAGGGTCACCCCGGACTTCGCGATCGAGGACGGCTACGACTCGGCCTTCGCTCCCGGATACGACGTGGGGGATTTCTCGGACCAGATCGTCGACGACTACAGGGCAATGACCTATACCTCGTACGACCGCTCGCCCGCCGAGGTGGACGACTACCAGGAGGCCATGCCCCTCGATCAGCGGGACCGCGCCGCCGCCGTGCCGTTACTCGTCATCTTTGGCGAGGAGGACCAGCTCCATGACGATCCGAGTGCCGCCGCCCACGCGTACGGCGACGTCCCCGGAGCGCAGATCACGATGATCCCCGGAGCCGGCCACACGCCGATCATCGAGAAGCCCGCCCAGACCTCCCGCCTCGTCCTCGAGTTCGCGGCGGAGAAGGGCGGCCGAGGCTAGAGAACGGGTTATTGCCAGCGACCTCCTGCCTTCGCCCACTCCAGCAGATGGTCGACGCTGCAGAACCCGTCCGGCACGCGGTACTCGCCGCGGTGGCGAACGAGCAGGACATGGACCTCGCCGAGCTCCATGCCGCACTGCGAGCAGGTGACCACCTCCTCGTCGACCGAGGAGGGCTCGGTCATCTCGCCGGCCTCCCAGTGAGGTCCCTGGATCGCCCAGGGAACCACGTGCTCGAGACGGCAGAACCCGGCCCGGCGCTCGCCGACCGGCTCGTACAGGCGAAAGCCGTCGCCGTCGCCGATCTCCTGCCCGCACCAACTGCAGGTGTCAGGCACCGTCCCTCACCGGAATATGGTCCGTGCCATGGCGCCGGTGAGGATAGTCGCGCTGGAGGGCGACCAGACGGGCCAGGAGCTGCTCGAGCAGGCGCTCCGGTTGCTCGAGCCTGACGTCCTCCGGCTCGAGATCCAGCTGGCCCGCTTCGACCTCTCGCTCGAGAACCGGCGCGTGACGCAGAACGGCGTCTGCCACGAGGCTGCGGAAGCGATGCGTGAGACGGGCCTCGGATTGAAGGCGGCCACCATCACCCCGGAGGGTGCGGCCGACGTCGGGAGCCCCAACCGGATTCTTCGTGAAGCAATCGACGGCAAGGTGATCCTCCGAACCGGCCGCAGGATTCCGGGCGTGACCCCGGTCGGCGGGATCCACCACCCAATCGCGGTGTGCCGGATGGCGGTCGGCGACGCCTACGGGGCCGAGCAGTGGCGTGAAGGGACAGACGGCGACGAGCTCGCCCACCGCACCGAGACGATTCGGCGCTCGCACTGCGCTGCCGTCGCCGAGTATGCGTTTCGCGCCGCGAAGCGCATCGACGGTCGCGTCTACGGCGGGCCGAAATGGACCGTCAGCCCGATCTATGAGGGCATGCTGAAGGAGGAGATGGATGCCGCGGCCGAACGCCACGCGGATGTCACGTACGAGCCGGTCCTGATCGATGCGACGCTCGCCGGTTTGGTGAGCGGTGCCGCCACCGAGCCGCTCGTGATCCCCTGCCTGAACCGCGACGGCGACCTGCTCTCCGACCTGGTCCTGCCGCTGTTCGGCTCGATCGCCGGCGCCGAGTCGGTGCTACTCGCGCTCGACCGCGATCTGCGCACCACCGTGGCCATGGCCGAGGCCCCGCATGGGACGGCGCCGGCGCTCGAGGGGAAGGACGTTGCCAACCCGATGGGAATGATCCTGGCCGCCGCCGCCGTGCTCCACCATGCGGCGGAATCCGGGGCAGAGCCAGCCGAGCAGGCGTCCCGAGCGGTCTACGACTCAGTGCTGGAAGCGACTGCCGCGGGGGTTCGAACCCCCGATCTGGGCGGCCACTCCAGCACGACCGAGTTCACCGACGAGGTGATCTCCCGCGTGCGCGCCAAGCTCGACACCTCATCGCTCGGCACCGTCTCATAGGGCGGACTTCTTCGCCCTTTTGCGGGTTTTCTGCCTATGCGGCCTGGCCGGGGGTGGGCTCGCTTCCGCTGCCCGCGCCGACGCGGCGCCACTCGACGATCTTGCCGTCGCGGATCACGAACGAGGTCTTCGCCGACTCCCCGGTGCCCGGCCCGCAAACGCCGGACCCGGGGCGCTCGGTGAGGCGAAAGGTCGCGGTCGTGAACTGGCCCTGGGTCTGGGCGCGCACCAAACGCGCACCGCAGGGGAGCGATTCGTTGAAGCGGCGGGCCTCGTCGATGCTTTCGATGTGGAGCAGGAGCGGGCCGTTCTCGGCCACGCTGGGGATCGCGAAGTAGCGAGCGGCGGCCTCCACGTCGCCGTGCCGAAGCGCCGTCACCCAGCCATCGATCACGCGGACGTCGCCAGGGTCGGCGTTGCCGGCGACTTTCGGCCGGCTGCCACTGTCGTTGTCGCCGCCCCCGCAGCCCACGAGGGCGATTGCGATACCGAACGCCAGCAGCAGCGCGCGTCGAGCCACAGATCCAGTATGCCGCCCGAAGCGACAGGCTCTCCCGGAGGTCTTGACATCCTACGGATCTGATACGAACGTATGTTCGTATGAACATAACCGCCACCGCTTGCGCGCTCATCCCCCGATTTGCTCTCCTGGCGGCCCTGGAGGAGCGGCGAGCTCTGCTCACCACACCGCTCGCACTCGCCCCTGAGCCCGGTGGACCTCAGGTGGTCGGCGAGACCTCGGGGCCCGCCGAGGCGTTCGGCGTCCACGCCGGGATGCGGCTGGGCGAGGCGCTCGCCCGCTGCCCGGAGCTGGCGCTGGTGCCGCCGGATCCGGAGAGTGCGGAGGCGGCCTGGGAGGAGGTGCTGCGACGCTTGGAGGGGATCGGCGCCGCGGTCGAGCCGGGCCGGACGGGTGAGGCCTTCTTCGAGGCCGGAGGGTTGCAGGGCCTTTGGGGAGGAAGCCTGGAGGGTGTCTTGCGGGAGGCACGGAAGGCGGTCGGTCCTCCCGCCCGGCTCGGGGCGGGTCAGACCCGGCTCTGTGCCTACGCCGCCGCCCTCCAGGCGAGGCCGCGCAAGGCGCCGGTGATCGTCCCCGGAACGATGACGCGCGCCTTCCTGGCGCCCCTGCCGGTGGGCCTGCTCCGCGATCGGCTCTTCAGCGACCGCGCCGCCCCCGGAGGCGGAGCCGAGGAGGCGGCGCGCATTTGTTCCGCAGACTTGCCGGAGAAGCTCGAGCGCCTCGGCGTTCATACGCTCGGGCAGCTCGCGGCGCTTCCGGAGGCGGCGATCGCCGACCGCTTCGGCGAGGCGGGGCTGAGGGCGCTGCGGATGGCTGGCGGCGCGGACGAGCCTCTGCGTCCCCGTCGAGCGCACGAGGATCTGGTGGAGCGGCTCGAGCTGCCCGAAGCCGTCTCGGGGCCCCAGCTGGAGCGGGCGCTGACCCTGCTCATCGATCGTCTCCTCACTCGCCTGGAGAGGCGCGGACGAAGCCTGCGGCGCCTGCGCCTCGGCGCGCGGTTGGCCGGGGGCGGGAGCTGGCGATCGGTGGCGGCCCTGCGCCGCGCCAGCGTCGATCCGGTGCGCCTGCGCCTAATACTCCTGCCGAAGCTGGAGGAGCTTCCCGGCCCCGCCGCCTCGCTGAGCCTGCGGGCGCTCGAGACGGGACCACCCGCAAGCGACCAGACGACGCTGGAGGGATCAACGGATCCGAACAGGTGGAGGCGGCTCGCCGAGGCGGTTCGCCAGGCGCGCGCGATCGCCGGGAAGAACGCGGTGCTGCGGGTGCTCGAGGCCGACTCGGGGTCGCGCGTGCCGGAACGACGATCACTTCTGACGCCATTCACATCATCCGCCGACGACTCCTCGTGACTAAGCGGCGGAGCATCTACTGGCCACAACCGGTCGAGGTGCGAGCGGGTGAGGATGGGAAACCGCTCGAGGTGGAGGGGGTGGCAGTGGAGGTCATGCGCGAGGAGTGGCTGGTCGAGGATCGCTGGTGGACCCCGAAGCCGCTTCGCCGGCGCTACTTCGAGCTGGTCCTGGCCGATGGGCGCAACATCGTGGTCTTCCGTGAGCCGGCGGACGGCGGGCGGTGGTTCGAGCAGCGCGCGTAGACATGGCGTACGTCGAACTCCATGCCCATTCCGCCTTCTCGTTCCTCGACGGGGCGTCGTCGCCCGAGGAGCTCGCGGCGCAGGCGGCGGTGCTCGGCTATCCGACGCTCGCCCTCACGGATCACGACGGGGTCTGGGGGGCGATGGAGTTCGCGCAAGCGTGCAAGTCGTTCGGGGTGCGCCCGATCGTGGGTACCGAGCTCACAGTGAAGAAGGGCGCCCGCCCGTTCCACTTGACGCTTCTCGCGGAGAGCCGCGAGGGCTGGAGGAACCTCTGCCGGCTGATCACCGAGGCGCATAGGGATACCCGCCCCAAGCCGGACCGGGAGCCGCTCCCCCCCGTTCTCCCGCTCACCTCGCTCGAGGCTCATGCGGAGGGCCTCGTCTGCCTCTCGGGATGCGCCCGCGACGGGGCGCTCGCCGCGCCGTTCGAGCGCACCGGCGGGAGACCGTCCCCCAGCGAGGCGCGCGGTGCCAAGGCGCTGGGACGGAGATTGCGCGAGGCGTTCGGGTGCGACCGCTTCCGGGTGGAACTGCAGCGGCCGTTCTGGCGCCATGACCTGGCGCGCAATCGCTGGCTCTCCGTGCTTGCGGAGCGGCTCGGCGTTCCCTGTGTGGCGACGGGAAACGTCCACATGCACGATGCCTCCCGGGCGGCGCTTCAGGACGCCCTGGTCGCGGTGGGGTTGCGCGGGACGCTCGAGGAGACCGAGTCGAGGCGGCGAGGGAACGGCTCTTCGTATCTGGCCTCTCGAGAGGAGATGGCGGCCAGGTTCGAGGGGCATCCGGAGGCGGTGGCGGAGACGGAGCGGCTGGCAGAGCGGCTGGAGTTCGATCTGACGCGAGACTTGGGCTATCGGTATCCCGGCGCCGAGGATCCGGGGACGGATCGCGCGCTGGCGGAGATCTGCCGGGCCCGGCTTGATCACAGGTACGAGGACAGACGGGAGCGGCGGGAGGCGCGGCGGCGGCTGGAGGATGAGCTCGATGTGATCCGCGGGCTGGAGCTCTCCGGGTTCTTCCTGCTCCACTTCGACATCCTGGAACTGGCCCGCGAGGTGGCAGCCGAGGTCCGGGGGCCGGACTCCGCGCGGACGCTGTTGCCGCCCGGGCGCGGGCGCGGCTCCAGCGTCAGCTCGATCGTCTGCTACTTGACCGGGCTCTCGCACGTCGACCCGGTGCGCAACGGGCTGTTCCTGGGGCGCTTCCTGAACGAGGAGATCACCGAGGCGCCCGATATCGATCTCGACTTCCCGCGCGACATTCGCGAGAGGCTGATCCCCCGCGTCCATCAGCGCTACGGCGAGGAGCGCTCGGCGCTGGTCGCGGCGTTCGCCTGCTACCGATCGCGCGGGGCGACTCGCGACTTCGGCAAGGCGCTCGGGCTGCCGGCCGGAGAGCTCGAGCGAGTGGCTCGGACGGTGGATCTGTTCGACCGCGCCGATTCGGTGGAGTCGGACATGGCCGAAGCGATCGGCGCGGAGCGAGCGGCGTCGGTGCGCTGGCGCGCCCTCGCCCGGCTGGCTCGCGACACGTGGGGGCTCCCGCGCCACCCCTCTCAGCATCCCGGCGGGATGGTGATCTCCACCAGGCCACTTGTCGACATCTGCCCCGTCCAGCCGGCGGCGATGGAGGGGCGTCAGCTCGTCCAGTGGGACAAGGACTCGTGCGCAGATGCCGGCTTCTTGAAGATCGACCTGCTGGGCCTGGGGATGCTGTCGGCGGTCGAGCGATGCGTGGAGGAGATCGCCCGAGCGCGCAGTGAGCAGATCGACCTCTCCCGGATCCCCATGGACGATCCCGAGACCTACCGGGCGATCCGGGCAGCGGATACCACCGGCGTCTTTCAGATCGAGAGCCGGGCGCAGATGCAGATGCTGCCGCGCACGCAGCCTGAGTGCCTGGACGACCTCACCGTCCAGGTGGCGTTGGTGCGCCCGGGGCCCATCCAGGGAGGCGCAGTGCATCCCTATCTGGAGCGGCGGGAGCGGATCCGGAAGGACCCGTCGTATGAGGTTCCGTACGACCATCCCTCGCTGGAGCCGATCCTTCGCGACACGCTGGGGACGATCGTCTTCCAGGAGCAGGTGATCCAGGTGGCGATGGCGCTTGCCGGGTTCAGCGCGGGCGAGGCCGAGGGGCTGCGCCGGGCGATGAGCCGCAAGCGCTCCGAGGAGGCGATCCTCGCCTATCGCGATCAGTTCGTCACCGGGGCGAGGGAGCGTGGTGCGACGGCCGAGGTGGCGGAGCGCGTCTTCGAGCAGATCCACGGTTTCTCGGGCTTCGGGTTCCCGAAGGCCCACGCGGTCGCCTTTGGCCTGCTCGCCTACCAGTCGACCTGGTTGCGGGTCCACTACGCCTCCGAGTTCCTCTGCTCGCTCCTGAACGAGCAGCCGATGGGCTTCTACCCGCCCGACGCACTGGTGCACGAGGCGCAGCGTCGCGGGATCGAGGTGCTGCCCCCGGACGTCAATCGGAGCGCGGTGGAGTGCAAGGTGGAGACGCCGCGTACCGGAGAGCGCCCTGACCTTCTGGCGGTCCGCATCGGCATGGGTTACATAACCGGCCTGCGGGACGACGATGCCCGCGCGCTGGTCGCCGAGCGGGAGGCCGGTGGCTCCTACGCGAGCCTCGCCGACCTGGCCTCGCGGTCAGGCGTCGGGCGCGAGGCGCACGAGCTGCTCGCGTGGGCCGGGGCCTGTAAGGCGATTGGCGGGGGCCACGATCTGCGTCGGCGCGAGGACCTGTGGCAGGTTGGCGTTGCGCCTGGTGCGCGGCGGCTGGTGACGGGCGCAAACGGCGCAGCCTCCACCGGGGAGGCCGCATCGGCGCCGGTTCAACTCCCCCTCCCCCTCCCCATTCCAGCGGCGCCCTCGCTGCGTCGGCTCGACTCGTGGGAGCGCCTGGTTGCCGATTACACGTCGACTGGGATTGCGATCGCCGAGCACCCGATGGCGCTCATGCGGCCGACCCTCGAGCAGGGGGTCTCCTCGAGCGCCGACCTCTACGGGATCTCGAACGCCAGGGCAGTGGAGATCGCCGGGATGGTGGTCGCCCGCCAGCGTCCCGCGACCGCGCGGGGGGTTGTCTTCATGCTGCTCGAGGACGAGCTGGGGACCATCAACGTGGTAGTCCCGCCAGCCGTCTATGCCCACCATCGCCTGGCGGTGAGGACGGCGTCGTTCGCACGGGTGAGCGGAAAGCTCGAGCGTCGAGCCGGGGTCGTCAACGTGGTCGCCACGGCCGTGAGTCCGCTCTCAACTCCCGACGCGCCGCAGGCGGATGTGAGGCAGATCGAGCCGTCGGCGGAGCGAGAGACGGGCAGGCGCCCGTCCCGCGCGCAGTCCCCGGCAGACGATGCCCACACTGCAGAGCTCGCCGCGGTCGCGCCCGCCGCTCACAGCTTCGGCAGGCGCGCCCGGTGAGGGACTCAGGCACGGGAATGCAAGTTCCTTTGCAGATGCGAACGTACGTCCGCCCCCACCCCTACGCTCGCGGCCATGTTCGACAGGCGACAAGCGCTCGGCCGGCGCCTGGTCAACGCAGCCGATCTCGCGATCGACTTCGCGACCCTTGGCGAGTACGGCCTCGAGCCGATCCCCGCGGACGGGCCCCGTGAACCGCCGGGCCACGTGCCCTCCTCTCGGCGCGGGGCCGGATGGGAGGCGTTCGCTTCGGCCCGCCGCGGCGCCTGCCGGGCACGGCGCTCCACGCGCGCCTGCGCCTGAGGCCGGCGAGCTGTCTCGAGCACGCGGCTCCAGCCCAGCGCACCCCCTGACTGTCCAACGCAGAGGAGCCGCCCTCGAGGCGGCTCCCTGATGCAGTCAAGGCCGGCGGCGACCTACTCTCCCAGGCAGTTGCCCACCAAGTACCATCGGCGCGGAGGGGCTTAACGGCTCTGTTCGGAATGGGAAGAGGTGTTTCCCCCTCGCTATGGCCACCGAAATCGCTCGGGACCGCGGCGGTCCCGGCGGGGCTTGAAAACTGCACGCAGGCCAAAGGGCAAAAAAACCGTCAAGCCCTCGACGCATTAGTACCGGTCTGCTGAGCGCGTTGCCGCGCTTGCACAGCCGGCCTATCAACCTGGTCGTCTACCAGGCGTCTTACTCCCTCAAGGGGATGGGAGAGCTCATCTCGAGGTTGGCTTCCCGCTTAGATGCTTTCAGCGGTTATCCAGTCCGCACGTAGCTAGCCTGCAATGCCCTTGGCAGGACAACAGATACACCAGAGGTGCGTTCATCCCGGTCCTCTCGTACTAAGGATGACTCCTCTCAACTCTCCAACGCCC